>NZ_LNDE01000002.1:300000-581081 GCF_002866025.1 Thermotoga sp. KOL6 | reverse complement strand
ATGATCATAATATCTGAAAAACAACTCTCGAAGAGAAAAGAGACATTTCAATTTAACACAATAATGTGAAACTTCTTTCTTGATTTTGTGAATTGTGGAACTTTTTTGAAAGAGACCTTTTTGAACAAAAACAGCCTGTTTTAGGTGTTGATAATTCATAGTGTTTTGTATCTCTTGTGATAGGATATTCGCTTCGTATTCCATTATTCAATTTTGCCATCACATACAACTTCCGGTATCATCTTTTGTTTGTGTGTCTCATCTTCCCACTTTGTCCCTTTTTTTCCTTCTTCCCTTGACTTCTCACTCATCTATGTTCTATAATTTCTTACGAATCAGATGGGTTTCAATACTTCCTTGGAGGAATGGAAACCATCCCCCGCGTTCAAATTTCCTATGTCTAAAGATCCGGTTTCAATACTTCCTTGGAGGAATGGAAACCATCCACCACCCATCCAGGTGAGTATTTGAAACTGGTTTCAATACTTCCTTGGAGGAATGGAAACAGATCGGATGGTGTGGAAACAAATAAAGTATTATGATGTTTCAATACTTCCTTGGAGGAATGGAAACCTCTGTTTTGTGCTGGGCTTCCTATGTGACTTCATGGGTTTCAATACTTCCTTGGAGGAATGGAAACGATAACACTAAACCTGTTTTGTTGAAAATAACCGGAGTTTCAATACTTCCTTGGAGGAATGGAAACACGCTAAACGTTGGGGTGTTTTACAGGTTGTAACATGGTTTCAATACTTCCTTGGAGGAATGGAAACTCTTTTTCTGTGACTACTCTAAACTCACCTTTGTACGTTTCAATACTTCCTTGGAGGAATGGAAACTTCCTTTCAAATTCTTGGGATACACAACTAGATTTGGTTTCAATACTTCCTTGGAGGAATGGAAACTCTGAAAAGTACGAATGCTTCGTCTCTTACTGATAGTTTCAATACTTCCTTGGAGGAATGGAAACTCGACTACACCTTCAAGTCAATCGGACTCGCTTTCGTTTCAATACTTCCTTGGAGGAATGGAAACTATTTACCTTGTTTAGCTAAAAAGAATCCAACTCCAAGTTTCAATACTTCCTTGGAGGAATGGAAACACAATATTTCTCGCTACAATCATCGTTTTTATCTCGGTTTCAATACTTCCTTGGAGGAATGGAAACCAGGCGGGCATTTCCATTTTTGGGAGACCAACCCATGTTTCAATACTTCCTTGGAGGAATGGAAACTTGCGTTCCCCTCCTTGCTGTAGAAAGCCCGCCGGGTTTCAATACTTCCTTGGAGGAATGGAAACATACAACTAACAAGATTTCCCGGCTCTGAAAGGAAGGTTTCAATACTTCCTTGGAGGAATGGAAACCATTGTAGCGGGATCTGGACATGTGTTCATATCCACGTTTCAATACTTCCTTGGAGGAATGGAAACGAATCCAAAATATCGAGAAGATCCTCGACGCTAAACGTGTTTCAATACTTCCTTGGAGGAATGGAAACTGCTTGAGAACTTTGAAGCTGTATCACATGGAAATGTTTCAATACTTCCTTGGAGGAATGGAAACTTTTCTATATAAAATTCCCTAGCGAAAATTCTATATAGTTTCAATACTTCCTTGGAGGAATGGAAACATCGATTCTGCTTGCTGCAGCGCCAACTCACGATATGTTTCAATACTTCCTTAGAGGAATGGAAACAAGAAAAGACAAAGAGAGATAGTGATGATGAAAATAGTTTCAATACTTCCTTAGAGGAATGGAAACCATAAACGGATTGAAAAATGCTTCGTCGAAAATTATGTTTCAATACTTCCTTAGAGGAATGGAAACATGGAAATGACGGCGGGATGGAAGCTACAAATAACGGGTTTCAATACTTCCTTAGAGGAATGGAAACCCATCCTCATAAAGCTCCAGTGCTGGAAGGACTTGAGTTTCAATACTTCCTTAGAGGAATGGAAACTTTTGAAATCGACCGAACCTTTGAGAGCGAAGCAGAGTTTCAATACTTCCTTAGAGGAATGGAAACAGATGTATTGCATAACAGCTGCCGCTTGGTCTCCAGTGGTTTCAATACTTCCTTAGAGGAATGGAAACGAGGTGTACTTGGGATAGGGAAAGAGGAGTTCCAAGTTTCAATACTTCCTTAGAGGAATGGAAACACACATATAAAACTCGAATCTGGTGCTTGTTCTGGGTTTCAATACTTCCTTAGAGGAATGGAAACTTGCCTCTACGCGCTTGAAATACTCCTCCCAGAAAGGTTTCAATACTTCCTTAGAGGAATGGAAACTCGATGTATAATATTTTGTTGTAAGATTTCTTCATGTTTCAATACTTCCTTAGAGGGATGGAAACAGGTTGTGGAAGAAAAGATCAGTGAGGTGAAAGAGGGGTTTCAATACTTCCTTAGAGGGATGGAAACTTGCCAGTAGAGAATGGGATTACGAAGGATATGAAAGGTTTCAATACTTCCTTAGAGGGATGGAAACACAAACTTGATAGAGGAAGAGAGAGGTGAGATAAAGTTTCAATACTTCCTTAGAGGGATGGAAACAAAGGAAGGACAGGATTCAACCCTGCATTGTAGTGGTTTCAATACTTCCTTAGAGGGATGGAAACCTACATGTGTTTCGGCATCATATCGATCGCTGAGAGTTTCAATACTTCCTTAGAGGGATGGAAACCATGAGTTGTTTATATTCTGCGCGGAGCTGCAGCAGAAGTTTCAATACTTCCTTAGAGGGATGGAAACTAGGTAGCTTCCATTATTTGTTCCTTTATTCCATCGGTTTCAATACTTCCTTAGAGGAATGGAAACTCGGCAGTGCCCGCGACATCGTGAATTTCCTTGTACAGTTTCAACACTTCCTTATTTTTGCTGTAATCTCCAGCTTCAATAGTTTTATTAAAAAACTCGGGGAGATTTTCTCCCCGTTTTTTCACTTATATCCTGTGGTTGAACCCTTGCTATTTGTTATGATATAATCATGCCAGATTTTTTTGTCAGGAGGTGGTATTTTGAGGCGAGTTGTTATAACAGGAATGGGTGTTGTAAGTCCTTTTGGAGTGGGAAAAGAAAGAAATTTAGAAGGTCTTAGAGAAACAAAAGTAATGATAGATCGAATATCTTCTTTTAACGCATCTAACCTTCCAGTCCAAATTGCTGCTGAAGTCAGGGATTTCAAACCGGAGGAGTACATAAATCCCAAGCTGGTAAAAAGAACCGATCGTTTTGTCCATTTTGCTTTGGTCAGCACAAAAGAAGCAGTTGAAGAAGCGAAAATAGATTTCAAACCATTTTCGGAAAGAGTAGCGACAATAATAGGTTCAGGTATGGGCGGATTCTTAACATTAGACAACGAAAATAACAAATTTCTCTCCCAAGGACCTAATAGAGTGAGTCCCTTTTTGATTCCCATGATTCTCATCGATATGGCTTCCGGTGTTGTTGCGATGGAATACGGCCTAAAGGGTCCTAATTTTTCCTCTGTGAGCGCCTGTGCTTCTTCTCTCCATGCGGTAGCACTTGGTGCACTTCTGATAAGACACGGTTACGCAGATGTCGCTGTGGTTGGTGGAACAGAGGCAACAATAGCTCCTCTCCCAATCACTGGTTTTGCAAATATGAGGGCTCTCTCCAGAAGGAACGATGATCCAAAACATGCTTCTCGTCCGTTCGACAAAGATAGAGATGGATTTGTAATGGGAGAAGGCGGTGCGGTACTTATATTGGAAGCAGAAGAAATCGCTAAATCGAGAAAGGCAAAGATCATAGCAGAAATAAAGGGTATCGGCATGACAGATGACGCTTATCATTTCAGTGCCCCCGATCCTGAAGGTAGAGGGGCAGCGAAAGCGATGGAGTTGGCTCTCAAAGAATCCGGTCTTACTCCTACAGATATCGACTATGTGAGTTGTCATGCCACAAGTACCCCTGCAGGTGATGAAGCGGAACTCAAAGCCATTAAAAAAGTCCTTGGGGATCATGCTAGAAATGTTGCGATCAACTCTTCTAAAGCTCTAATAGGTCACTTACTTGGAGCTGCTGGTGCCGTTGAACTTATTCTTGCGATTCTTCAAATGCAAAACTCGTTCGTCCATGGAATGCCGAATCTTGACAATCCAACAGAAGAAGCACAAGGAACTGGACTCGTTGGTAAAGAATCCGTTCAGAAAGAAATCAGGAATTTCATAAAAAACTCATTCGGATTCGGTGGACACAACGTTTCCCTTGTTGTGGGGAGGTATGAACAATGAACATAGATTATGTGAAGTCCATTTTGCCGCATAGATACCCATTTCTTTTGGTTGATGGAGTGATTGAAGAGCACGAAGACAAAATCGTTGCTTTCAAAAATATCAGTATTTCTGATCCGGTTTTCCAAGGACATTTCCCGGAGTATCCAATATACCCTGGAGTTCTCATAATTGAAGGACTCGCCCAAACCGCTGGTATACTTCTTCTCAAAGATCTCGAAGGAATTCCTTTGTTTCTTGGAATCGACGAAGCCCGTTTCAAAAAAGAAGTGAGACCTGGAGATAAGTTGATCTACGAGGTGAAAAAAATAGGTGAGAAACTGGGAACAGTCCAAGTAGAAGGTGTGGCAAAAGTAGAAGATAAAGTGGTTGCAAAAGCCAAACTTCTCTTGGGGGTGAAGAAAAAATGAATGTTAAGACGAGGGTTACGGAAATGCTTGGAATAAAATATCCTATTCTGATGGGTGGAATGGCTTGGGCTGGCACACCAACTCTTGCAGCAGCAGTGTCCAATGCGGGTGGTCTTGGAATCATCGGATCAGGTGCTATGAAACCGAACGATCTAAGAAAGGCAATCAAAGACTTAAGAGAAAAAACGGACAAGCCATTTGGAGTAAACGTGATACTCGTTTCACCGTGGGCTGATGGTCTGATCGAGGTGTGTATTGAAGAAAGAGTACCAGTTGTCACCTTCGGAGCTGGAAATCCCACCAAGTACATAAAAAGGCTTAAAGAAAACGATATAAAAGTAATTCCAGTTGTTGCGTCTGACTCTCTGGCTCGTATGGTGGAAAGAGCGGGGGCGGACGCAGTCATAGCGGAAGGAATGGAATCAGGCGGACACATAGGGGAAGTTACTACTTTCGTTCTCGTCAACAAAGTATCAAGAAGCGTGAAAATACCCGTTATAGCTGCCGGAGGAATAGCAGATGGAAGGGGGATGGCGGCAGCGTTTGCTCTCGGTGCCGAAGCAGTTCAGATGGGAACAAGATTCGTTGCAAGTGTGGAAAGCGATGTTCATCCCGTTTACAAAGAAAAAATAGTGAAGGCTTCTATAAGAGACACCGTGGTGACAGGGGCGAAACTTGGTCATCCTGCTCGGGTACTCAGAACACCTTTCGCTCGTAAGATACAAGATATGGAATTCGAAAATCCTATGCAGGCCGAGGAAATGCTGGTAGGAAGCTTGAGAAGGGCAGTTGTTGAGGGCGATATCGAAAGAGGATCCTTCATGATGGGGCAAAGTGCAGGATTGATCGACGAGATAAAACCTGTGAAACAGATCATTGAAGATACGATCAAAGAATTCATAGAAACAGTCGATAAACTGAGGGGGTACATTGTGTGAAACAACTGGCAATCTCCGGACTGTTCACCGCTCTGATTGTTGTTGGAGCGTGGATTTCTATCCCTGTAGGTCCCGTCCCTTTTACACTCCAGGTGTTCTTTATCCTCCTTGCCGCCTACCTTTTGGGTAAAAAGTACGGAACCCTTTCTGTAACCACTTACGTCTTACTCGGTGCTGTGGGTCTTCCCGTTTTTGCCAATTTCAAGGGAGGAGTTCACATCCTTGTGGGGCCAACCGGTGGATATCTCTTTGGTTTCATTATCGGAACGTTTGTCATAGGATTTCTTTCCGAGAAAAAGGAAAACCTTTTCTGGTACATTCTTTCGGGAATAGCAGGTCTTGGGATTATTTATACTCTTGGTGTTTTCGTTCTTAACTTTTACGTTCACGATATAAAAAGAGCTGTCCAGGTTGGTTTTGTCCCGTTCGTGTGGCTAGATCTTACAAAATTGGTGCTTGCTTCCTTGATAACGATCAAACTGAGAAAAATGGGGGTGTTGAAATGAGAGCCTTCATTTTCCCAGGACAAGGATCCCAGTATTCTGGTATGGCAAAAGATTTCTCCGTTTACGAATCGTCGGAGGAGATTTTTGAGAAAGCTAGGAGAGTTTTGGGATTCGACATTACAGAGATCATGAATGGTGACGAAGACACCTTGAAACTTACGGAGAATGCACAACCTTCTATATACATAACGAGTTATATTGCTTTTCTCGAATTGGAAAAGAAGGGTATTCTCCCCAATGTTGTAGCTGGTCACAGTCTTGGGGAATATACCGCCCTGGCTGTTGCAGGCGTGTATGATTTCGAAACCGGACTGTACCTTGTGAGAAAAAGAGGAGAGTACATGTCGAAGGCGTTGGAACCCGGGAAAGGAACGATGGCTGCTGTGATAGGCCTAGATATAGAGAAAATTGAAGAAGTGGTGAACCAAATAGAAGGTGTTTACATCGCTAATTACAACTCAAACGAACAGGTTGTCATCAGCGGTTTGAAAGAAGCCGTCAAAAGAGCTATGGAGATCCTGAAAGAAAAAGGTGCCCGTCGGGTAGTAGAATTGATGGTTTCGAGCCCCTTCCACACCCCGTATTTGGAGTATGCGAAAGAGAAGATGGAAGAGGAAGTAGAGAAAGTAGAGTTCAAGAAACCAAAATGGCCTATTGTGATGAACTCAACTGCTAAACCAACTGAGGATCCGGAGGAAATAAAGAAGAACATTATCGAACAAATCACCGGCCCAGTTCTTTGGAAGCAGTCCGTGGATACGATGAAAAACATGGGAGTAATCGAATTCATAGAAGTGGGTCCAAAAACTGTCTTGAAAAATCTGTGCAGAAAAATGGGAGCGAAAGCTTTACATTTCACAGAGGTTCTTTCAGAATGAAAGCATCGTCCACGAGGATAGGTACCACATCGGAAACATTTTCTCTCAAGCAATAGTCGACGTCTTTTTCAAATCCGAGGGAGATGAGCTTTCTAGCATGGGAGGAGTGCTGTTTTATCTCCTCCCTTAAATCTTTTACTGACTCAAAGTATTTCTTGGCAACGTGAGCTCCATCTTTCAAATCTTCCCTTCCCAACCTTTTCACGATCGCACCGGCTAGCAAAAAATCTTCTGAAGAGAACTCACCGTTCGTCCCTGCACAAACGAAGACGATATCTCTTTTGTCTCTCAAATATTTCACAACGGCAAGGGCATTCAAAAACGACGCTGCGATTATCTCTTTACTCTTGATCTTTTCGATCACTTGTGTTCCATTGGTAGTGGTGAGAACAATTACTTTCCCAAAAACGATTTCTTTCTTGTATTCTAAAGGAGAATTCCCCAAGTCAAAACCTTCTATCTTTCTTGCTTCTCTCTCTCCACATATCAGGACATTTTCCCTTCGTTTCTCTAGTGCCTCCTTCACAGTACGAACCGGTATCACTCTTTTGGCACCGTTCGCGAGAGCAGTTACAATGGTACTGGTGGCCCTCAAAACATCTATAACAACCGCCACTTCACTCTTCACAAAAGAACAAGGTAACATTGCTACATCTACCATTGGACCACCTTCTTCAGCATTTCATCGAGATCAGCAGGATCAAACGGGTTGTAAACAGGAAGATCCGTTTTGAACGAACCACTTAAGCATACTCCACCCAACACTCTTGCGTTCGAAAGAGTTTCTATCAGTTTTCTCTCTTCCTCAAACTCGGGTTTTTTTGGTACTTTTGGAAAAGATTCGAAATGTTCACGGCTCGGATCATGCACCAGAAAAACGATATCCGGATTAGAGCCGTATAGGAGACCAATAGTGACCTGACCGTAAGCAGGGTGTCTCAGAGCTCCTTGACCTTCGACAAAAACAACCTCCATTCCTCTTCTCTCCAATTCTAAAATTGTTCTTTCCACTACTCCTGGAACGAAATCTGCCGGGATGGCATCTATTACGTATCCAGCATCTGCACCTATCAGTATCCCCGTCTGACCCGTCGCCATAAAGCCCGCTTTCATTCCTCTTTCTATGGCCTTTTCCCAGAGTTGTACCGCTGTGGTTCTCTTTCCTACAACGCAGTCCGTTCCAAAAATACCAACAACTTTCACTTTCTTTTTGTAGATATCTCCTCGAAAAACTCGCAATTCGGAGGGAGGAACTCGAATGTCTATTATCTTCGAACCACTTTTCCGAGCGAGCTCTAAAAATTCTGATTGCTGAGAAATTTTAAAGTGAAGTCCGGATAAAACGTCAAGCCCTTTCGATAACGCGTCTTTCACAAGTTGAGCAATTCTCTCTTCTAAATACCCACCAGGATTCGACACGCCGACTATCACAACTCTTGCACCTAACCTTTTGGCTTTTTCAATTGAAGAGACGATTGGCACATTGAAACGAACGGGAGAAACGAATTCACTGACCATTCTTCCCTCATACTCTGCTATGACACATACGGGCTTAAAAAGTCTGCTGTGCCTTAAGAGTCCATAAGTGGTTTTCGCGTGTGGAGTTCCCAGTTGTCCCCAAGATACTATTGCAGCGGGCGTCCATCGTTGGTATAATTTCCAAAGATTCACCCTTTTTCCCTCCGCTCCTTTTAAAAAATTCTATCATATGGGAGGTTTCTCAATTGAGGATAGCAGTTGTCGGCGGATCTTTTTGGGATATTTTCGTGTTCGGGAAAGAGGCACATTCAGTGTTGATCAAGGAGACGCCGGGCGGTTCCGGTTTGAACGTAGCGTACGGATTGTTTCTCCTAGGCTACGAAGTAGACTTTTTCTCGAACATAGGAAACGACTACAGGGGTAAACATATTATCAAAGTGTTGAACGATGAAGGTTTCGACATATCCGGCATAGAAATAGTTCGAGGAGAAAAAACAGGGCTCTTCATTGCGTTCAACGACAGGCCCCTTGCTGTCGATCGCGGTGTGAACGAAAAAGAAGTTGACGTTCCTTCACCTCTGGATGACTACGATCTCATCTTCATAACAGGTGAGGTCCCAGAAGAAACTATAAAAACGGTATGTGAGGAAGGGAGCAACGTAGTACTCGACATAGGGCCCAATGCGAAGGTAGATACCGAAAACTTGAAAGCCCTTGTGATAGGAAATGAAGAAGAGTGTTCAAAAACGAGGTGTGATATTGTAAAAATGGGACCAAAAGGTGCAAGGTGGGGAAGAGTAGAGATTCCTGGAAACGGTAGGCCTTTTCCATATTCGCTCGGACTCGGTGATGTCTTCGACGTTGTCTTAATTCACCTTCTCTTAAAGGGAAAATCCCAAGGAGAAGCTCTCAAAGAAACTGTAGAATACGTCCAGGATTTCTATGGAAAAGAGCCAAAAACTCCTTTTGAGAAGATATCAGATATCCGATTTCTCGAACCATTTGATAAAACGATTGAAGATTGAGACAAATCCAACTGTACTTCCTATTATCAGGGAGAACACTGTCAACAGAAAGACGTTGCGCGCCGATTCCAAAGTGTAGCTCAGCAACGCGATCACACCGAATACCATCAGTTGGATCAAAAGGATCTTCGGAGTTGAGAAAACTTTTGCAGGATTCGTGAGTTGTCCTTTGTGTTCTTTTTTGGACAGAAGAAGCCCAAAAGACGACACAAAAAGGTAAAGACTGAGAAACACAGGTATGAAACACAAATACAGAGGTTGAGCTTTGTAAATGGTGACAAACAATACGTAAGCTGATATGATCGCAAAATTGAGCAGAGAAGGAACCACAACTTTGGAGGTCATGATTTCTCTAAGGCGCAGTGGAAGTGTTTTTGGAAAGGGCCATACTTCCAATTCTCTTCTCAAAAGCATGCCACTCATCGTGGAGTTGTAGAGGGCAGAAATTCCAGCGGCAAAAATGAGCCCAAAATCGGTGTTGCCAATTATTGTCATCAACATCCCAAATCCAACTGGATAAAGCAAGAGATACACTGTCCTCTCCTCGCGGAGAAGCGTAATCAAGTCTTTTTTGAAGAAGCCTTTTCCAATAGAGAAAGAGTTGTTCTCTTTGACAGGAGATTTTCTTCTAGAGACAACTGGTTCAAACGCAAATTTCTTCGCTAAACTTTCAAAAACTGTGAAGACAAGTACGATCAGCAAAAACTCGTAAATCACAAAATGTGGTTTATAGTGGGAGAGAAAAGGATAAGCAAGAGGATTCCAAGCAGAGACAAAAATCTTTCCGAGTTTTATAGCAAAAGACGGCACGTTCGCCAAGGTCAAAAATCCAAGAATGGCAACGAGTTGCACGAAAGACGAAAGACGACGAGCAATCGTGTTGGTCATTAGTCTTCCAAACAAAAGAGCAAGTACTGATCCGCTCAAGAAAAGAACAAACACATGAACAATACCAGATATCAACGCTATCCAGTCTTTCAGGAGAAGAGAAAACATAACGAAATTCAGAAGTATGATTATCAGGGTAAAAGATTGGTAAAACAACGATACCAGCAATTGATATGTGATAATCGTTCTTCTCTTAAAGGGAAGAGTGAGTAGAAACTCCAGCTCGGTCTCCAAGATGAGGGAATGTGAAAGGTAGAATGAAATTCCAAGAATAAACATTATGGAAAACAAGGTCGTCGAAAAAGCCAAGGAGTTGATAAAAGCCGCTTCACCGTATTCTTCGAGAAGAAGCTCGAAAGGCTTTCCTAAGAGAGGATAAAAAAGCGTACCTGTTGCCACAATGGAGACGAAAGTAGAATACAACCCTCTCTTTCCATTTGGGAACGCGTATCTCAGCAAAACAAGAAGTTCCCTCATTCTCACAACTCCTTTATAATATCTTCTATTTCCTTACTCTCAGCAGTTAACTGAAGGAACAAATCCTCCAAAGTTGCTTCTTTTTGTCCGGAAATCCTTCTCAGTTCTTCCATCGTACCTTCCGCGATGATCTTTCCCTTGTTTATGATTCCTATTCGATCACACATTTTCTCTGCTATTTCCAGTATGTGAGTTGTGAGGAAAATTGTGGAACCTTCATCGGCATATTTTCTCAAGAGAAGCTTCAGAATTTTGGCACTCTTTGCATCGAGACCAACGGTAGGCTCATCGAGAAAGATCACCTTTGGTTTCCTCATGAACACACTGACCAACATGAGTTTTTGCTTCATCCCATGGGACAGTTCTGCAACTTTCTTTCCCAGGTAGTCAACACCAAACGCTTCGCAAAGCTCTGATATCCGCTTGATGGAAACAGACTTCTCCAAATTGTACACTTCCAGAATGAAATTGAGAAACTCTTCACCTGTGAGATGAGGGTAAATTTTTGGCTCGTCAGGAACGACTCCTATGTTTTTCTTTATCTCCAACTCGTGAGCTTTCATATTCAACCCAAGAATTTCGATTTCCCCTTCTGTTGGTTTCAAAACACCGGTGAGCATCTTTATGGTGGTGGTCTTCCCCGCACCGTTTGGTCCAAGAAAACCATATATCTCTCCAGGTTTTACATCAAGATCGATGTGATCAACGGCAAGAACATCACCAAATTTTCTGGTCAATTTTTTTGCGACTATCAAGAGAATTCACCTCACTTCTTTTATGATCCATTCACCACTGACCAATTTCACGCCGAGATAAACAAAGGGAGTGTCTATCAACGCGATTATGAGTTTCACCGCGTATTGAGAGAAGATCATTTTAACCAAAACCGTTATTGGAACGGTTCCCAAAAAAGCGATGGTGATGAACACGAGAGTATCTATGAACTGGGAAACCATGGTGGAAAGGTTGTTTCTAATCCATAAATGTGAACCCTTGGTGACTCTTTTCCAAAAATGAAAA
The DNA here is from genome assembly GCF_002866025.1 of Thermotoga sp. KOL6. Classification (NCBI taxonomy): domain Bacteria; kingdom Thermotogati; phylum Thermotogota; class Thermotogae; order Thermotogales; family Thermotogaceae; genus Thermotoga; species Thermotoga sp. KOL6. The sequence goes on along the minus strand of NZ_LNDE01000002.1, from coordinate 569,201 downwards.
GCCCAAACATCATGGGATTGTGAGATGATGTAAGCCAAGATGCTAGCAAAAACTATTCTAGGGGTTGAACCGAACACTTTTGCGAACGCTTCGTTGTTTCCGAAAATAGATGCGGGTGGATAGATTACAGCGATTTGAGAATATACCACGAGAATAAGAGATGCGAAAAAACCTGTCCATACTACTTTTTGAGCGGTTCTTTTCCCGTAAACCTCGGAGATTATGTCCGTTACAGCGAAAGTGATGGGATAACACAAAACCGCTATCGGTACAAGGAAAGGACCGATATTCACAAGTTTTCCGGCGATAACATTCGATATCGTCAGAGTAGATACGAAGATACCCGTTAACAAAATGAGTTTTTCACTTGTTTTCTCCATTTCTTTCTTCCTCCAAAGAACCCATTTGAGTCGTAGTTTTTATTCCACCCCTTATATTATAAACAACGGTAACTTTAAGTCTGTTTGTTTTCAGAATTTTTTTCAAGTCTTCATATATTCTTTTCGTTGCTTCTTCTTGATAGATACCAACGTTTCTAAAACTGACGAAATAATATTTCAAAGACTTCAACTCGACAATCTTCCCACCGTCCGGATAGTATTCTATGATCACCTTGCCGATATCAGGAAGACCAGAAAAAGGGCAAACAGCCGAAAACTCGTCTGTCTCGATTTTGATGTATTCATCTTTCCCATCAAAGTCTATAGTTTCCAAAAAATCTGTTCTTATCGCATCGTGTCCTTTAAAGTCAAAAATTCTTCCTTCTGCCTTGGGCATATTCTCACCCCTCCAGCATGAGTTTTATCTTCTCAAGAACCTCTCTCGGATCCCTTCCAAAAACTCTTATCATGGCTTCTTTTCCCCACCAACCTTCATCGTATATTACATCTGGTGGTGATTTTAACTGTGATATTGCTTGCTCTATCATCCACTTCATAGACTCTCCCTCTTTTTCCCGAACTTCTGATGGTTCCTTTGAACGATCGTATCGGAAAACCCTCAAACCTTTTTTCTCAGCTCTTTCCACATATTCCTTCTTGTATTTTACATTCACAGTACAGCGCATATGAGGATGAAATTGCATTATAGCAATGGCCATCCTTGCAGTATGCGATCTATCTTTAAAAGAGGCAGAAGACACAGCAACTGCCTTTCCTTCCTTGAGTCTGATTCTCCCAGGAAATTTTCCAACTTCGAACTCAGTTTGTGCCCATGGTAAAGCATAAGAAATGTTTTGACCCACCTCGGGAACCGTGAGGGGACCTATTTCAAGAAACTCAGGAAGAATCTCGTCTAAAGAGTTCAAAACATCGTGTTTGTACCATTCTCTAAGGAGTTTTTCTGTCTCCACAGAGTCACCTTGGGAACGAAGTAATATCTTTCTCACCAAATCCATGGCCGCCAATATTGCTTCTTCCGCTGAGTAATTTAAAGCCAGAAAACCTGAAAAAGCGCTGGAAAATGCGCAACCGGTTCCGTGAAATTCTCCTGAAACCCTGGGAATTTCAAAATCTTTTCCTCGAAACCTCACACGAACCGATCTGCCCGTTTCATGTCCTCCGGTGACAATGAAATTTTCTTTCAATTCTAAATATCGCGCCTCCTCGGAATTCAATATAACATAATCGGCATACTCCGTGAATTTATCAACCGTTTCCGGATCCAGAAATTTGAAGCCGGAAGAAGATGAAAGAATCACATTCCATACGATTCTGGAAGAAGGAAACATTTCTCTCAATTTTTTAACTACTGCAGGCAATGAAAGGCCTATCTTTATTACTTTGGGTGTTGGTAAAACTTCAATCTCTCTTCTCATCACATCCCATTCCCTGAAATTCACGGAGAACACTCTCTTTTCATTTTGAACGGTGAAAGCAGAAACTACTCCGTAAGCTCTCAATCCGAGCGCAGAAATGACCTTTATATCTTGGAAAATCCCCGCACCAGCAGATGGATCAAGACCAGCCACGACCAAAATCATCCCAATCCCCTCCAGTATTCAAGAAGCATCTCCAAACCGTCAGGACATTCCGGGGTTGATTCTATGACAAAATCTGCGTCCATACCTCTTATAAACTCCAAAATTTCGTGGAATATTCTTGAATCCCCCCAGGGAGCATGATGACATTTTCTATAAGTTTCAAAGTCCGCATAATATATGTGAAATTCGCTTATCGAATCTGAAAGTACATCGATAAACCTTGCAGGCGAAAAACCATACATTTCTGCATCAAGAATAAGGTGGCCTATATCGACACACATAGTGCAATGCGTGTTTCCTAAAAAGATCTTGTAATCTTTCGCACTATGGAAATAGTCGTTTCCGTATACATTCTCCACGCGGATTTCTATCATCTTTGAAAGTTCAAAAAATTCTCTCTCCACTTCTTCGTAAATGTAAAGCCAGTTCTCTTGCTGGAGAGCGTTTGGAAAATGTACGACCATGTACTCTGACCCGATCTTCTTCGAGAGATCAGCGCATTTCTTGTTCACCAAAAAGGTGTCGATTCTGTCCTTCTCGTTCAAAGAGGTAGGATTCGGATGTCGTTTAGCGTATCTGTAGACGAAAGGTGCGTGCACTCCGAACTTTTTGCCTGCAAAAAAGCGGAGGACCTTTTCCAAGTCCTCCATGGTGAAAAATCCAAGCTCATAAAGTTCAGCGTCTGGAAGAAATTTCAAGAGTTTTGGATTGCTTTTTATGATACTCGTGGAGATACCCTTTCTCAAGCGAATTCCTCCGCAATCTTAATGGCACAGAAGGGACCACACATTGAACAACCTTTGTCCGGATAGGGCCTCTTCTCGTGTTTTTCTTTTGCTACATTTTTACCCAAAGATAACTCGAACATGGTCTCCCAATCGAAATCTTTTCGGGCTAGCGCCATTTTTTCCTCCAAATCCCAAGCTTTTTTGTTCCCTCGTGCCACATCCGCTACAACCGCTGCTATTTTAGATGCTATCACACCTTCTCTCACATCTTCAACATCTGGAAGAGAGATGTGTTCTGCAGGAGTTACGTAACAAAGAAAATCTGCTCCATAGTATCCAGCCAGCGCTCCCCCAATTGCACAAGCGATATGATCGTATCCCATAGCTCTGTCGGTTGGAAGAGGCCCGAGGAGAAAAATAGGCGCTCCCTTTCCAATTTTTTTCATGAGAGTAACGTTCATTTCGATTTCATTCAAGGGTACGTGACCTGGCCCCTCCAGCATCACTTGTACACCTTCTTCTCTTGCCTTTTCTACCAATTCTCCCATTACAAAAAGCTCTTCAAACTGCTGCGTATCGCTGGCATCCACTACAGCTCCGGGCCTCATTCCGTCTCCAAGGCTCAGCGTGATATCGTACTCTTTTGCTATGCTCAGAAGCTCATCGAAATATTGATAGAAGGGATTTTCTCTGTTGTTTTTGATCATCCACCCCGCTATTATGGATCCTCCTCTACTCACTATCTTTAAAATACGTTTCGATGATTTTATTCTCTCCAAAACCCTTCTGGTTACTCCCACATGAATCGTCATGAAATCAATTCCATCTTCCGCATGAGCAACTACCATATCGAAAAAGTCCTTCTCTGAAAAATCCACCACATTTTTCTTTGTTTGATAGCTTTTCACCGCGGAATCGTATATGGGAACAGATCCCACAGGAACGGGCGAAAGACTCACTATAGTCCTTCTTATTTCCCTAAGATCTCCCCACGTGGAAAGGACCATCAAAGAATCCGCCCCGTATTCGATGGCAACCTTTGCCTTTTCCTTTTCTTCCTCTATCGAGGAAAAACCTTGAGAAGTACCTATGTTGGCGTTCACTTTCACAGAGAAACCTTCTCCTACGATCATAGGCCGCTCCACTTTGTGAATTTTGTTCTTTGGAAGAACAGCGCGCCCTTCCGCCAATTTCTGCCTCACCAGCTCCACATCAACACCCTCATATGCCGCTACTTTTCTCATCTCTTCAGAAATGAGACCCTTTCGGGCCATTTCCATTTGAGTCATAAAGATCACCTCAACCTTTTGTTAACAATTTTTGCAATCTTTTGACCCGATAGAATCATCCCACCGAATATGGGCCCCATCCTCGGACCTCCGTAAACCTCACACACTGCCATACCTGAAACGAGAAGACCCGGGAACACTTCACCAGTTTTCTCCACAACGAATTCTTCGGCGCTGTCCGCATCCATAGGAAATTCTGTTTTCATTTGAATTAGTCCTCTTTTGGCGAGAAGTGTAACAACGTTCGCAGGATGTCCTGTGCCATCCACCACAAAGGAAGACTTCACAGTTATAGGATCCACATGCAATCCTAATCTAACGGTAGGGCCCCAATTCACCACCACACCACACACCCTTCCTTCACGAAGAGCAACATCTTCCACAGAAATGTTGTTGAACACCAAAGCACCCTCTTTCGTCGCTCTATAAAGCAAAGCAGAAGCAAAATGAACAGAATCAACAACGATGTGATCTTCTCTCAACGTATATCGTACTTTCAACTCTCTTAAAAACGTTTCCAATTCCTTCTCCAAGACTACCTCGTTGAACATCATCCCTCCACCCCAAATACCACCTCCCGGAACGTTCCTCTCTTCGAAAACGGCTACCTTGAAACCGTTTTTTGCAAGTTCGTAGGCGGCAGTGAGACCACTGGGCCCTGCTCCAACGATGGCAACATCTAGTTCTAAAGAGCTTTTGAGTTTCTCAAAGTATTTCTCCACGATCAATTTGGAAATCAAAAGATCCCGCATGAAAACACCTCCTTATAAAAATAAATCCTCCGCTCGAACGGCGGAGGTCTTTTTGCCCTCCTTCCCCATTCCCTCCGCCGGTATTACCCGGATCAGGTTCTAGGGGTCGAGGGCTTCCGCCCTCCTCTCAGCCCCGGACTAGGAGCTCCCCCTGGGGAAGGAATTTATTCAAATCGTTATAGATTTTAATGTTTTTTTGTGTGATACAATTTAAATAGATGTTTCATGTTTGAATAATTTTAACGGAGGTGGATAACATGGCTGATCAATACCATGAACCTGTTTCCGAACTCTCTAATCAAGATAGAGACTTTGTCAGAGCACTGAACAGTCTTAAAGAAGAAATAGAGGCGATCGCTTGGTACCATCAGAGAGTTGCGGCGACGAAAGATGAAACTGTGAAAAAGATTCTCGAGCACAACAGAAATGAAGAAATGGAACACGCCGCTATGCTTCTCGAATGGTTGAGAAGAAACATGTCGGGGTGGGATGAAGCTTTGAGAACTTATCTTTTCACTGATAAACCTATTACTGAGATAGAAGAGGAAGAATCCTCCGGTGGTTCAGAGAACTCGAGGGGTGATCTTGGAATCAGAAAGCTTTGAAAGGGGGTGAAGAACATGGAATTTCTGAAAAGATTTCTTGCTCCACTGACAGCGAAACAATGGGAAGAGATAGATAAGAGAGCAAAAGAGATCTTTTCTACACAGTTGTATGGAAGAAGAGTGATCGATGTTGAAGGACCTTATGGTTGGGAATACTCCGCATATCCACTCGGCGAAGTGGAAGTTTTATCGGGAGAAAATACGGTGAAATGGGGATTGAGAAAATCTCTTCCGTTAATAGAAACGAGAGCGACGTTCACCCTTTCCCTCTGGGAGCTAGACAATCTAGAAAGAGGAAAATTGAATGTGGATCTTTCGAACCTTGAAGAAACGGTAAGAAAGGTGGCAGAGTTCGAAGATGAAGTTATATTCAGAGGATGTGAAAGAGCCGGGATAAAGGGTATGCTTGCCTTCAAAGAAGAAAGGCGTATCAACGTTGGAGAGACACCAGATGATCTCATCGAGGCACTTCTCAAAAGTCTTTCTATTTTCTCAAAAGAGGGAATTGAAGGACCCTATGCGTTGATCATCAATACAGAAAGATGGATAAAGCTCTTGAGAGGAACAACAGGACATTATCCCCTTGAGAAAAGAGTGGAAGATACATTGAGAGGAGGAAGGATTATCACGACCCCCAGAATCGAAGAAGCCATCGTGATTTCAGAGCGTGGAGGAGACTTCAAATTAATCTTGGGTCAGGATCTATCTATAGGTTACGAGGGCAGAGAATCCGATAAGGTGCGATTGTTTATAACGGAGACGTTCACGTTTCAAGTTGTCAATCCAGAAGCTATGATACACCTGAGTTTCCAAGTGTAGGTGAAAAGAACACCAGATGTTCTGTTCACCCTCAGTAAAGAAATGGGAGAATTCACGAACATCTGGGATGACGTACATCGCTTCTTACTTAGCAATGGTGTCGATGTGAAATTGTTGAATCTGAAGATAAAAGCATAGCCCCCGAGAAGAGCGAGTTTTGTTCACATTTGAATCAGGGGCTTTTTTTCTTTTTTGCTGATGATGTTATTCTTCATTTATTATCCTCTAGCAGATTTTGAAAAGACCTCTTCGAAGAAAAACTAACCGGTTAAAAGATTAGATAACATCCATTTTTCCTTTTCCCCAACTTCCAACAACTCTTCCCACAACACCAACCACTCCTAAAATCCCGGGTAGACGTTTTGTTTCTCTTAGAAAACGAGGAAGATCGTGCGAGTGTTTTACTTCAGCTGCGAAATTTCCAAGAGCATTTTCACACACATTCTCGTTTTCTCCTATAACAAGCACTCCTTTGTTTTCTCCAAAACTTTGACTTGCAAGAATGGAAGGAGAAAGTTGCGGATGTATTCTGACAGTTACTCTTCCACAAATACGGAACGTTACAGGTCTAACGATCTTTAGAAAAAATTTCTCTTCCTTTTCCAAGATGAACTCATCCATTTTCTCAGAAAGTCTTCTTCCAAGCTCCTTCAGACTCATCGATTCTACTTCATGATCGACATTATAAACTTTGGATTCTTCCTTTATGAACAAAGAGCAATCTTCACTCAAATCAATTCTCTTAAATCTGTTTGTTAGCAAATGAACTGAGTTGCTAAGCAGCCTCATTTTCTCACCTCCCCAAAATAAAAGGGGCCGACCTTTCGGCCGGCCCCTTGATCCTCGACACAGTGGTTACAAAGATACCCCCGGTCCTTTGAGGGGCCGGCCTTTTAACAACCTGCACATTATCATATCGCTTAATATTCCGTTCTCATGAAATATGAAACACACCATGCTCTCTCACCTCTTGAAGCTAGGATACCATCGCAATGTTAAGATCACGTTACTTCCTTCATTAAATTCATCACAGTGCGTTCGCTGGTTGCAAAAACACCTATTGTCCAGTCAGAAACACCACCTATCCAGATTATCTTGTCCTCATATTTAACAAGACCACACCCGAATATGACATTGATTCTATCACCGTACTCTTCTATCACACCTTTTGGCGAGAGAATGTAATCCGTCGTCCCAAGAAGTCTTCCGTTTCTGTCAACGAGCGCCAATCCGTTTTTGTAAGTAAGATTCTCTTTCAAAACAGCGTGCCATCCTATCAAATAACCTCTTTTTGTTTCAACAACATTTGTAGACCAACCAACTTTCGTTTCCCAATCCTCTGGGAAGAAAACCGCTTCCAAGCTATAGAGATCAATTGAATTCCCTTCTATTCTTCCCCTCCAACAGACTTTAGAATCGTCTATGGTCATTCTCGTCAGAATCACGTTGTCTGATACAAAGGAACTATCTTTCATCGAGGGAGGAAAGAAGATCTCAGAAGTACTTTTCACGGAGATATATCTTTTTTCTAGAAGATTCAATTCCTCATCCAAGATAGCGTGGGCAAGAAAATCCGTGTGAGGTTTCCCTTCTTGAGCCCAGCTTCTGTACCCTTTTGCTGTGTACAATATTTCAAAACGGGAATTTCTAAAGAAAACCCTTGGATCTTCACATCCAAGGAATTCCTGAACATCTCTTGGCCAAAAAATAATCTCCATTTCGATCGGTCTTTTAACATCTCCGTTCATCAACTCATCGATATCCACCACAAAATGTCCTATCGAGGAAACATATTTGTAGTAGTCGAAAATCACTCTCGGAAAAATATGGAGGGCTTTTCCTACCAACACCGCCCCTGGATTGAAAACAGCCACAGGTTGTCTGGGATAATTGACCACTACAAAATCCTTTGGGAAAAAATAAGTTATCCTTTCAAAAATATCGATTGTTTCATTTTTTCTGATTGACCTTTTTCTCGAGAGGTATTTTTTCAGTATCTCCTCCACCATCCTCTATCCCCCCAAATTGAAGGGGAGAAGATCTCCCCCTCACGCAAATAAATCTAAGTTTTTCCCTGAATACAACTCGGCTGCTATTCTTACCAGTTTCATGTTGAGACCCGTTTGTTGATAAAGGGCGAAGAAGAGAATCTGCTCCATCTGTTCCTTGCTCATAACAGTGGTAGTGTTGGGATTTGAGGTAGCGGATCGAGTCGTATAATTTGGATAAACAACGGGATCGTATCTCACACTGTTTATTCGCAATCTCCCACCCCCCATTGATTTTATCGGAACGTGTTGAGATATTTTTACTTAATACTACTACTTGGATAGATTTTCCAAGGTCATCTCTACTTCTTCGTAGACCGGCTCTTTCCCAGGATCATCCGAAACCCAAGAATACACTATAGTACCATCTTTGTCAATGACAAAAACAGATCTCTTTGCAACTGTGTAACCTGATATATCCAAGAAGTTCTCGTGAACTCCTCCGTATTGTGAAGCTACCTTGCCACCAAAATCAGAAAGAAGATCGAATGTAATATGATTTTTTTCAGCGAATGCTTTGTTGGCAAAGGGACTGTCCACACTGATTCCGAGAACAACCGCGTTGAATTTGTTAAACTTGGAGAGAGAATCCCTAAAAGTACAAAGTTCTTTTTCGCATACACTCGTGAAAGCTCCTGGATAGAAAGCTAAAACAACGTTTTTTCCTTTAAAATCGGAAAGTCTGATTCTTCTCAATTCTGTGTTCACAAGCTCAAAATCGATTGCTTTGTCGCCAGATTGAAGCATAAAAATCACCTCCATCAAAAATAAATTAGGTATATCTTATCGTTTTTATTCTATCACAACGAGGAGAGGTTATGAAATACAAAAAGATCGCTTATTTCAGGTTCTTCGGTAGACTAAACGACTTTTTTAAAGATGAGAAATTCGTTAAAGTACACAATTTCACAGGCTTTCAGACTGTGAAAGATAGAATAGAAGCATTGGGAGTTCCACATGTAGAAGTCAGTTTCATCACTAAAAATGGGAAACCTGTAAGCTTCTATTACATGGTGGAAGACGGGGATTTTTTCTTCGTTTATCCGGAGTTTAAAAACATAAACCTTCCGGAGGAATGGCTCGTTACACCTAAATACAAAGGAGAACCGCGTTTCATTCTCGACATACATCTTGGAAAACTCGCAAAACTTTTAAGGATGCTAGGCTTCTATGCTTTCTTTGGAGAAGAAAAGGATGAAATACTGTGTAGGAAAGCTGTGCAGGAAAATGCCATTCTTCTTTCCCGAGATATAGGCCTTCTGAAAAGAAAAGAGCTCGTCTTCGGATATTACGTAAGAAGCACCGATCCGAGAGAACAATTGAAAGAAGTGATAGAAAGGTACGATTTGAAAGACTGGATGAAACCTTTTACTAGGTGTATTGAATGCAACGTTGAGTTTGAAGAAATTCCCAAAGAAAGCGTGAAAGGAAGGGTACCTTCGAAAGTTTTCGAACTCTTCAATGAATTTGTTCGATGCCCAAATTGTGGGAGGATATATTGGAAAGGTACGCATTACGAACATATGACTGACTTTTTGAAAAATGTGATAAAATGATATCAAGTCAAAATTATTTTTGGGAGGGATCAGAATGAAGAAAGTTCTTTATTTGCTTCTGTTGGGGACATTGGGTTTGTTCCTTCTTGGAACAAGTTGTGAACAGAGAGTTCAAATACCGGTCCCTCTTCCAGAAGTGAGTGTAGAAACTCCTGAGATTAATCTGGGTTTCAAAGTGGTAAAGCCAACTGGAACGGAGGAAATATTCGAGGATTTCGAAGCTTACGGTCAAGGTCAAACTGCTCCCTTTGGTCCTTGGAAGATTTTACCAGGTTTCAACGCTCCTCACGTTGAGGAGGGCATTCAAGCGGATAAGACTATAGGGAAAGTTTTGAAAGCGGGAGATGATCAAGGAATATTCGTACCCGCCAGTTGGGAAGATCTCATTATAGAGTGCAATTTCAACGGTGTTGACGGTGGAGCAATTTTCTTCAGACTCACAGAGGACGGTCAAAAAGGATTTTATTTCATTATGGAGAATCCTGGACGAGTTTCACTCCACAAATTCGCCGGCAGTCTCGACATATCGTTAGCAGAGAACACAAGCGTGAACAACATATCCAATGGATGGAACTATCTGAAAATTGTCGCGAATAGGCAAAATGTGAAAGTCTACATAAACGGCAGAAAATTGATTGATGTAAATGATCCCGACATTTTCAGCGGAGGGGTTGGTTTAGCCATGAAAAGTTGGAACACTATTTTCTACGACAACGTGAGAATAGAAGTAATCGAATGAAGGGGGACATCCCCCTTCATTGTTGCTGTTCGGACAGGTTCTTTTGACTTTCCTCCACAAAGGTGGGCTTCCTCTTTACTTTCCTTATCACATAGAACTCCAATTCGTCTCCCTCTTGTATGTCATCGAATCCTGAGAGTTTTATACCACATTCTTGAGGTGCTTCGACGACATTCACATCCTCTTTGTAATGCTTCAAGCTTTCTATTTTACCTTCAAAAACGAGTTGACCGTTTCTGTAGAGTCTGACGAATCCGCTTTTGTCTGCTTTCCCATCAAGCATTTGAACACCTGCAACTTTCCCAACTTTCGAAATTTTGAAAACCCTCTTTATCTCTCCATGCCCAATGATCTCTTCTACTTCTTCAGGTTCCAGCATTCCCTCAAGGGCAAGTTTCAAATCGTCAACGAGCTTGTAGATTATAGAGTAAGTCCTCACATCGACTCCCTCTTGCTCAGCTAGTTTTCTTGCTTTGCTGTTTACTTTCACCCTGAACCCAAGGACTACAGCATCAACTGCCGCTGCAAGCATAATATCACTGGTGCTGATCTCACCCACACCAGCATGTACAATGTTCAACTCGATTTCCCTCGATTGCAACTTGTTTATAGCGTTTCTCAATGCCGCTACCGATCCATAAGTGTCTGCTTTCACGATGATGTTCAATATCTTCTTGTCTTTTTCTTTCATCATTTTCATGAGCTCTTCCAGATTCACGTGTTTTTTTCCAAACTTTTGAGATTCAAGTTTTTCTCGCCTCTTCTCAACGATCTCTTTGGCTTTTTCCACACTCTCGACCACATACACATTGGAATGAACGTCGGGCACATCCTCAAAGCCGAGAATCATGACAGGTTGTGAAGGATGTGCTTCCCTTATCGATCTCATCCTATCGTCAAAAAGGTTTCTTACTTTTCCATAAGTATTGGAGGCAACAACAGCGTCTCCAACTTTCAAAACCCCATCTTTCACAATAACACTCGCCACAGGTCCCATTTTTTTGTCAAGCTTTGATTCTATAATTACGGCTCTTGCGGGTCCTTCGGGATAACACTTTATTTCGTTCATATCGGCGACAAGGAGTATCATCTCGAGAAGTTCGTCAACACCTTGGCCTGTCTTTGCTGATATAGGAACAACTACTGTGTCTCCACCCCATTCTTCTGGTATCAGACCGAGTTTTTCTACCAACTCCTGCTTTGTTTTTTCCACGTTAGCATTCGGTTTGTCTATCTTGTTTATGGCAACTATTATGGGAACGTTGGCGGATTTCGCATGATTGTAAGCCTCTATCGTTTGCGGCATGACACCATCATCTGCCGCCACCACAAGTACAACTATATCCGTCGCTTGAGCACCTCTTGCCCTCATTTCTGTGAACAGCTCGTGCCCTGGTGTGTCTATAAAGGTTATCTTCCTTCCGTTCACTTCTACTTGATAGGCACCTATAGATTGAGTGATACCACCTTCTTCCCTCTCAGCAACCCTGGTAGATCTGATTCTGTCGAGAAGAGTTGTTTTCCCATGATCAACGTGTCCCATAACTGTGACCACAGGAGGTCTTGGAACCAATTTATCTTCTTCTCTTTCATAGAGTTCCTGAAATCTTCTTTCCAGAAGTTCGAAATCATCCACTTCTTCTTCTCCAGCTTTTTCCTCTTCCAGTTCTATTTCTGCTTTGTATTCCTTCAAAATCTGCTCAACCTCTTCGAGTTTTAGGATTTGACCTGGTCTTAGTGCAAGCCCTCTCTTTACGAACATATCTTGTATTATCTTGTTCTGAGGAATTCCCAATTTTTCTGCAACTATGTCAAGTTTCAATTCATCGGGTTTCAAAGATATTTTTCTCTTCTTTTTCTTCTCCGTAATCTCTTTCTCTATCTCCTCTTCATCGTCTTTTCTGGGCTTGGAAGGTTGCTTGGATTTCTTCTCTTTCCCTTCCTCCAAAAGATCTATTATGATGTTGGCTATCTCTTCGTCCACAAAACTCATATGATTCTTCACACTGACACCAAGCTCTTCGAGCTCTTGAAGAAGCTCCTTTGGGGGCATATTCAATTTTCGAGCAAGCTCGTAAACTCTTAATCTGGCCATTTCTATCACCTCACTCTGTCTATTTTACCACCTTTTCTATAGCCTCTATTAGATTGTCCTCCTCTAGACCCACAACGGAAACACCAGGTTTATCCAAAAGTCGTCCCAAGTCTTCTTTGGTAAACATAATGACGTAAGGAACTCCTTTGTTTTCACAACGCATGATCGTGTCTTTCTTTGTCCTATCACTTGCATCTTCTGCTATCACGATGAGTTTTTTCTCCCGAGGAGACCTTATATAGGCTCTAATCCTTTCTTTTCCAAAAACTACCTTCCTTGCCTTCACAGCGAAACCGAGATAACTGTAAACTTTCTTTTTGATTCGATCGTTCATATTATCATCACCTCATTCGGGAGATCAAATAGAGGATCAAAGAAATAACCACACTTATAATCAAGCTTGTCATCAGTGGAAAGTAGAAAACAAAATTCTTTTTCCTTATTACAATATCTCCCGGCAATTTTCCGAGGAACGGTATTTTCTCGAAGAGGAGTAGCAAAACGCCAAAAACTACCAAAATCAAACCCATGAGAATCAGGAATCTCCCGATTCCCTGGAACACGGTCACGCCTCCTTCTTGAAATATTCGAACGGAACTTTCACCATCTCTCCTTCCTGCTCGGAGAAAAGAGTCACTGTTTTCAGAAATACATTCACGTTCACAACCCTGTATCGTTTCCCTTCATAAGTTATGGTACTTCCTTCATCAGGAATACCTGCTAATTCCTTCTCATAAAAATCGTACTCGTATGTTAAGCAACATAGAAGTCTTCGACAAGGTCCCGATATCTTTGCTGGATTTATCATCATTTGCTGCTTTTTTGCGTGTTTCAGTGTAACACTCGAAAATTCCCTGAGAAAGGTTGAACAACAGGTAGGAAGTCCGCACAATCCGAGTCCACCAAAAAATTTCATCTCATCCCTCACACCAACTTGTCTGAGTTCGATACGCGTCTTGAAAGTCTTGGCTAAATCCCTTACAAGTTCTCTGAAGTCAACTCTTCCCTCAGCACTGAAAAAGAAGACAAGGCGAGTTCTGTCAAACGTGTACTTCGCGTAGAGAAGTTTCATGGGAAGACCGTGTTCTTTTATCTTCTTCTTACATATCTGAAAAGCTTTCCAAGCATCTTCAACATTCTTTTTATATTGCTCAACGTCGTCCTCTGTCAATTTCTTGATGACAGCTTTCAGTTCGTACCCAACCTCATCTATGCTAACTTCACGTACAGGAATGAGTACCCTTCCCACTTCCAAGCCGAAATCGCCCATCACTAGGACAAGATCTCCCTTTTTATATTCCTCTCCGTTTGGAACAGAATAGTATATTATCTTGCCTTTGGGCATTATTTCTATTCCCACTGCTTTAGCTTTCAACTCCAAGAGTTAACACCTCTCTTTCGTTCTCTATGAATTATCAGAATGTTCATGAGAGTTATTCTAGAGTTCAAGTTCGCTACTCTTGTTCTCAAGATGGAATCTAAAAACGATATGTCTCTCTGAGCGGATGAGTCTTCCCAATCGTTTCTGTAGAGCACGATACGTACCAATTTCTGTATCAAAAGAAACATGTCCTTCCCTGTGACAGCATTGGTAAGTTTATCGAAAATTTCAAAGAAAGTCTTCGTTTCAACCTCCACGAATCTCCTGAGGAGTTCCAAACATGCTACGTAACCTTCTAGTCCCTCTAACAAGATTTTCTTCAGTAATTTGTCTGTCTCCAAGTGCCTTGTATTCTCTAAGAGCTTCAAGACACCACTTTTCTCAAGTTTATAAGCCTCCAAAGCAATCTGAAAATCTCTTTCCAAGAAGGAAACTTCTTCCCAAATTTCTCCAAGTTTTTCCTTTAAAGAATCCAAAAAGTTCCTAGGTACTCTTACACTAACCCTGAAAACTCTGCTTCTGATCGTAGGAAGAAGATAATGCCAACGCTTTGTGTTCAAAATTATCACAGCATACTCTGGTGGCTCTTCTAAAGTTTTTAAAAAAGCGTTAGCGGCTTGTTGTGTCATCTTGTCGCAATCGTGTACTATTACATACTTTCTAAGGTAAAGCTCCGGACTGTAGTTCAAGAAATCCTTTATCGAACGAATCTCGTCAATTCCAATGTTTTCTCCTTTCGGATCTATTTCCATGATATCCGATGCTTTGCCTGGAAATTTTTCCACATATTCTGGCAACGCTCGAGAGATCTCCTTTTGATAAGAGAGATCCTCTCCATCCACGAGCAGAGATACACCTTTAGAACGTTCAATGATTCTTTTCAAAAGTTCCAATTGACCTTTCGCATAGTTTACTATCAAATCTTTCATTTTCTCACCTCGCTTTTCAATTATATCTGATAAAATCGATACGAGGTGAAAATATGATTCTGAGATTCCTAAATGAGACTCTTCCTTGGGTGAGGAAACCGAGTAGATACATAGGAAAAGAGATTAACTGTGTGATAAAGGATCCAGGTGAAGTTTCTCTTAGAATGGCGCTCGTTTTTCCAGATACGTATGAAATAGGCACTTCGAATTATGGATTGGAAGTTCTGTACCATATCTTGAACAATCAACCTGACGTCTGGGCAGAAAGGAGCTATCTCCCGTGGGTCGATATGATAGAAAAGATGAAAGAAAAAGGTGTTCCCCTTTACACTATGGAATCCTATACACCTCTTTATCAAATGGATGCCGTAGGAATTTCTCTGGAGTACGAACTCTCTTATACCAACGTTGTGGAAGTTTTGAAGCTCTCTAAAATCCCCCTATTCTTTTGGGAAAGAAAAAAAGAAGATCCTATTGTTCTCGGTGGAGGCCCTTGTTCTTCAAATCCTGAACCAGTTTACGGTCTTTTTGATGCAATTCTCATCGGTGATGGAGAGGAAGCCATTCTCGAAATTGTACAAGTTTTGAAAGAAACAAAAGGTGAAAAAAGAGATACTATTTTGAAAGAATTATCAAAGATAGAAGGTGTCTACGTTCCTGCCTTTTACAAACAAAAAGAACAAAAGATCGTACCCATCTCACCCGACTTCCCAGAGAAGATCAGAAGAAGGATAGTGAGGAATCTAGACGATCAACCTGTACCTATTAAGAAAATTCTTCCAAATACGGAATCTGTACACGATAGGGCCGTGATAGAAATCGCCCGTGGATGCACTCGAGGATGCAGATTCTGTCATGCTAGTATTTTTTACAGACCGGTGCGTGAAAGATCCCTCGATAATATTTTGAGAAATGTTGAAGCGATGTTAAAACACACAGGATACGAAGAAGTATCACTCCTTTCACTCTCGACGATGGATCATTCACAAATAGGGGAGATCGTCTCTGAACTTTTGAACAGATATTCAGAAAAGAAAATCGCTATCTCAATCCCTTCAACAAGAATGGACAGATTCGGTGTGGAAGTCGCTTCCAAGATAGCTTCTGTGAGAAAAACAGGCCTTACATTCGCTCCAGAAGCAGCCACTCAACGGCTAAGAAACATCATAAACAAGAACATAGAAGAACACGATATCGTTTCAACGTTAGAAGCAGCGAAAAAAGCTGGATGGCGAAGAGTGAAACTCTACTTCATGATAGGATTACCAGGTGAGAGTGAAAAAGACCTTGAGGAAATGGTGTACCTTCTCCAAAAGGTGAAGAGAATGGGTTTCAAAGAGGTAACAGCATCCGTATCTGTTTTCGTTCCAAAACCCCATACACCATTCCAATTTGTTAGACAAATTACACCCGAAGAAGCAGAAGAAAGGTTCAGAGTGATAAAAAAGGCAAAGAGGGTTGCAAAGATATCGTATCACGATCCAAGAATGAGTTTTCTCGAAGGAATATTTTCAAGAGGAGATCGCAACTTATTGAATCTCATAGTACGAGCAAATGAACTCGGTGCTTTGTTCGACGAATGGAGTGAACAGTTCAATTTTGATGTTTGGCTTAAAGCGTTTGATATCACCGGAGTAGATCCTATGCACTATCTCAGAGAGAGAAAATTGGAAGAAGGGCTACCATGGGATCACATAGACATGGGTGTCACAAAAGAGTTTCTTAGAGAAGAATTCAAAAAGGCTTTGGCTGGAGAAACAACAGAGGACTGTAGATGGAATAAATGTTACCTATGTGGAGTCTGCTACAGGCTCAATGTGAAAAACATTCTCTCCGGAGGTGATAAAGATGATCCTATTTGGAACGGGTGGTATTCGCGGGATCATGAGGGAAGGCGAGTTCGATGAAGAAACTGTGAAAAGAGCCTCACTGAGTACCGCCCTCTGGATGAAAGAACGAAACTTGAAAAGTGTGGTGATAGCTTACGATACGAGGAGAAACTCCAGAAAATTCGCGGAGCTTGCAGGGAAGGTTTTCGCAGGTGAAGGAATAGAGGCTTATGTGTTTTCTGAACCAACACCAACTCCCGTTCTTTCCTATGCTGTTAGAAGCATGAAAGCGGGGGCTGGTGTTGTTATCACAGCGAGTCACAATCCTCCTGAGTACAACGGATACAAAGTGTACACATGGGATGGTGTACAGGCTATTCCAAAGTATACTGATGAAATCACAGAGATTTATAAAAAGGTAGATACCTCTGCAGTGAAAGAAAGAAACTTCAAAACAGTTCCTCCTGAGATTAAGGAGAGTTACATAGAAAAAATTGTAGAGATGCTCTCTAAACTTCCTAGAAAATCGAATCTCGATATTGCCTATTCTCCACTTCATGGAACGGGTGCAAATTATGTTCCCGAAGTCCTCAAGAGACTCGGATTCACCGTGAGACTCGTCGAGGAACAAATGAAACCGGATCCCAATTTTTCCACCGTCCCAACACCAAACCCGGAAGAGGATGATGCCCTCATATTGCTGAACAAAAAACAAGCAACTTTAGGACTCGCTACGGATCCAGATTGCGATAGAGTGGGAGTGGTTTACAGGGGGAAAAGACTCACAGGAAATCAAGTGGGAGTACTTCTCACAGACTTTCTCCTTGAACACATAAAAGTGGATAATCCTCTGATCATAAAGACGATAGTAACCACGGATATGGTTAGGCCCATTTGTGAAGAAAAAAGAGCCTTTCTTGAAGAAACTCCGACAGGGTTCAAGTTCATTGGATACTTGATAGAAGAGCACCAAAAGAAAGGTGATAGAAACTTCGTTTTTGGTTTTGAAGAAAGTTGTGGATACTTGATGGGCGATCATGCGAGAGACAAAGATGGCGTAGTGGGAAGTGCTCTCTCTGCGGTGGCATTCAGCAATTATGATCCCTATGAAAAACTCGAAGAATTATACAAAAGGTACGGATACTACATGGAAAAACTCATAAATTTCAAATTTGACAACGTCGATAGAGCGATCGAGATATACCGTTCTTTGAAAAATCGCAGTGATATAATTGACTATTCCAAGGGGTACAACAATGTCATACCGAACGAAACTGTCGCATTCGTCTTTGAGAAAAGTAGAATTTTTGTGAGACCCTCGGGAACAGAACCGAAACTTAAGGTTTACATACACGTGAAAGGAGATACAAAAGAAGAAGCGGAATCTCTTATAGCAGAGAACGAGAAAAAAATTAAGGAGATATTGGGACTGTGAATTGGTACCCTGGTCACATCGAAAAGGCAAAACGGCGAATTAGAGAACTGTTGAGAATGGTGGATACCGTTTTGGAGGTCCGAGATGCCCGGGCCCCTTTTGCTACATCCGCTTACGGGATAGATTTTTCGAAAAAAGATTCCATAATCATTTTGAACAAAGTAGATATCGCCGATGAAACGGTGACGAAGAAATGGGCATCGTTCCTCACGGCCCAAGGGAAAAGAGTTGTCACTACCTATAAAGATGAGCCCAGAAAGGTACTCTTGAAGAAGCTCTCTATCGAAAGAACCGCAAAAATCTTGGTTGTAGGTGTTCCAAATACAGGGAAGTCGACGATCATAAACAAACTGAAAGGGAAAAAATCGAGTACAGTTGGTGCTCAACCCGGTGTGACTCGCGGCATTCAGTGGTTCTCTCTCGAAAATGGTGCAAAGATATTGGACACCCCTGGTGTACTTTACAAAAACATTTTCAACAAAGATCTTGCCGCAAAGCTTCTACTCGTTGGAAGTTTACCCATTGAACGTGTGGAAGATTTCACGATTTTGGAAAGGGCTTATGACATATTCAGAAGAGTTCAGTACCTCGAGGAGGATTTCAATACTTTCTTTGAAAATTTTGCAAAAAGAAGGGGATTCCTCAAGAAAGGAGGAATCCCCGATTTAGAGAGAGCTATCAACGTTTTTTTCACAGAAGTATCTCAAGGAAAAATTGGACGTCTTTCTTTCGAACGACCTGACGAAATTTCAAGATTGGAAAATGAGGGCGAATTCTAGTGGTTTGAGTGTTACCTTTCTTTTCTTTTCCCACATTCTTCCTCTCCAAACTAATCCGCTGATCCTTAGAGTTTTTTGTGAGTTCCCTATGTTTGCAGCAACGATCAATTTCCTCTTCTCTTTTTGATAAGAGAACATCAAAAGTTCATCGTCTGAGAGATTCTGATATTCCCCTTCAATCATCATATCTGTAAATTGATTTCTCACATCTATCAATCTTCTAATGAATTCTAAAACTCCTTTATCTGGGTTGTCCCAATGAAGAGCGTATTGATCGAAGAAGGCTAGTCTTCCAAAGAACTCATCAGTTGGTGACAAAACCTTTCTCAAATTAGGATCAGTATCGAGTCCGAGATTCATCGGTTGTTTCTCCCCTATCTCCTGTCCCGTATTCACATAAGGTATTGAATTTGGTAAGAAGTATGTTATAAAAGGAGACAATCTCTTCAATCGCGAACCATACTTTCTCGTCGTTATGCGGGGCGTATCTGGTGTCTCAACAGACGCTAAAAAAGGTAAGACAAGTTTTTCCGAAACTTCAAGAATTTTCTTCATCTCGTTCAATCTGCTAACAAAGTACCAACTGCTTCCCAAGATTACATCGTATCCTGATTCTTTGGCTGCTTTATCCTTTTCCATATCGAGTTCTTCGGCTATCATCACGAAGGCGGGATCGTAATCTTTCACGTTCTTTATTATGAGATCGAGCAGTTCCTTTGGAAGAGCATGTCCCATATCCAGTCTTGCACCATCTATTCCAAATCTTTTCTGGTAATGCGGTATCACTCCTGCCAGATATTCCCAAAGTTCTCTGTTGGGCTCCTCTCCCGGAAATTTACTCGCTTTTATCACATCGTACAGAACATAAGGAGGTTGATTGGGACTGACAAACTTCTTCGACGCTTTTGGGTGATCCAGATACAATCTCAAGAAAGTAACATCGTCCCAAGTCGGTTGCGGATCGTTTATCAAATCAGAAAATCCTGGAGGTGTGATGAGACCAAATTCTCTAATGATGGCTTCCAATATGTTTTCTTTGGCTTCTTTTATCTTTTCCCATTTTTCAGGGTTCACCAGATTTGGTGGAAGAGAAAACTTCCGAAGATGCTTTTTTACACTTTCCTTACCATACACTATCTCCAGTTCATCCTCATCTGGGACTTTGAAAGGAAGTTCTTCCGCGCGCGGAGGAGCATAATCCGCCAACTCCTCAACTCTTATCCAATAGAACCAATCCGGATGTTCCTTTATAAGATCGGAATCTCTCGCAGCAGTTCGAGGGATGAAATCAAGAATGACTCTGATTCCTAAGATGTGACATGCTTCCACAAAAGCTTTAAACTCTTCATCCACACCGAAACCTTCAAGAAGAGGATCGTGGTATCTTTCATCCAGTTCCATCGGATTTCTCACAGCGTAAGGTGACGGGGCACTTCCTTTCTTAAACAAATCACTCATTTTACTCACCGGGAGAAGATATATGGTGTTCACACCAAGGCTCTTGATGAATGGAAGAAGAAGTATCATCTTGAAAAACGTTCCCGCTTCGCGAAAACCGAGCGCATCATCTTCTTCGTAGTACCCAGAGCCTTTATGATTGTAGGCGACTGTTGTTCTCGGGAGAGAGCCATAGACGATTGATTCTCTCACCCAATTGGGAGCTCTCTCTCCTTTCAGAAACGAAAGAGGTTGAGAATAATCTAATCCTTCAGATTGGGATAGTATCCAATCTGTAATTTCCGCACCAAATTCGTAAGGATCCACAAAGTACTTACCTGATTTTTCATCAAATTTTTTAAAGAATTTCGGAACCCACAATTTTGGGACAGCGTAAAGACGTCTTCCTGTAACTCTCCCTTTACAGAAGCTATTTATTTCTTTTAGAATCACCATCATCCCTCCTGATTTAAATTATTTCATCATCTATTTTAACAAAACGAAACAAAGTCTGCAAGACAAAATTTAATTCTGATATGGTGTAATAGTATAATATTACAATGAGGTGATAGAGTTGTGGTTCAAAATAAATTTCCACTCCTCAAAGCCAATATACGAGCAGATAAAAGATAGAATAAAACTTCTTATTCTCTCCGGAAAATTAAAAGAAGGCGAATTTGTCCCTTCCATAAGATCCCTCGCAGAAGATCTGGGTGTGAACTTGAACACCGTTTCACGCGCTTACAGGGAACTCGTTCAGGAAGGAATTTTAGAGGTAAAAAGAGGAGAAGGATACGTTGTCACCAGAGTGGACAAAAAGAAAATACAAATGCAATTGGAAGAAGAACTCATAAAAGTCTTGAGAGATTGCAAAAGAGCAGGTATCCCTTTCGAGAGGGTTCAGAAATTGATAGAAATAGTCTACAGGGGTGAGAAAACATGCTTAGAGTAAGAGGTTTGAAAAAACTCTATGGTGACAAAGTTGCTGTAGATGGTGTCGATTTTGAAGTGAACAAAGGGGAGATCTTTGCCATCCTTGGTCCCAACGGGGCGGGAAAGACTACCACATTGAAATGTATCATTGGCCTTCGAAAAAAATCAGCCGGCGATGTAGAACTGAAAGGGACTTTCTCCTACCTTCCAGAGGAAAAAAGATTGTATCCGTACCTGAAAGTAATAGAAATCGTTGATCTCTTCAAGAGAATCGGGAAAAATTTCAATGAAAAAAAGGCACTCAAAATGATCGAAAAGTATGGGATACAGTTGAGTGAAAAGGTAACCAATCTTTCTCATGGTATGAGAACGATTCTCTATCTTTCGTTGATTTTCGCGGAGGATGTGGATCTTTATATACTCGACGAACCCACTTGGGGACTCGATCCCATCGTGAGAAATGACATGCTTGAACACATAAGATCTCTCACCTACAACGGAAAATCTGTTCTTTACACCAGTCATGTGCTTGCAGAGGTAGAGAAGATAGCGGACAGGATTGCGATCATGAAAAGTGGAAAGATCGTTCTTCAAGGGAATCTTGACGATATAAAATCTTCCTACAAGCTCGTTGTATCTAGAGATAAACTCAATGGTCCCCTGTTGAAAACTCTCAAAACCGGTGAAAAAGTATACCTGGTGAAAACAGACAAAGTCCCGAAGAACATAGAAGTGGAAGATGCTTCCTTTGAAGACATATTCGAAGCTTTCGTGAGGGGTGAAAGTGATGT
Organism: Thermotoga sp. KOL6; assembly: GCF_002866025.1. NCBI lineage: Bacteria > Thermotogati > Thermotogota > Thermotogae > Thermotogales > Thermotogaceae > Thermotoga > Thermotoga sp. KOL6. The sequence goes on along the minus strand of NZ_LNDE01000002.1, from coordinate 547,075 downwards.
TTGCTAAAGAATTCAGAGATATGAGGGTTCGTTTCCTCGCGTTGTTTTTTGTTCTTCTTGGAACTTTTATGCTCCTTTTAATCATGAAAGATTACACTCAAAACCTTTCTGATCTCATAAAAACCATCCCAAACGATTTTTTAAAAAAACTCGGCGTGACAAATGAATTCATCCAGAGACTTTCAGAATGGAACTTCTACATTTTGAGTCAATGGTATGGAAAAAACCTTGGACAGTTCATTCCCATTCTTGCTATTATTATGGCCTTCCCCGTTTTCGCTCGAGAAATAGAAAACGAAACCATAGAACTTCTTCTCACAAGAATTCAAAGGAGGACACTCTTTGGAATCAAGTTTTTAATTCCTTTCTTGGCGTCAATCTTGGAATTAGCCGTTCTTGCACTCCTTCCTATACCAGTCAGTTGGATTATTGGAGAACATTTGGATTCCTGCTCCGTTTTCCAATATTTCCTAGTGGAAATGGTCGGTTTAACGCTATGGTTTTCCGTGACCATCTTCTTTTCGATGATATTTTCAGATCAAATCAAACCCCTCATCGTATCCATAGCGATTCTCTCTGGTACTACCGTGATTGGTGGTTTCATCAAATCTCTTTATTTTCTGAACACTTATTCTTACATCCTAGAAGGATCTCTTAATATCCGACTGACAGCCGGTTATATCTTGGCAAGCGTCACTTTCATCTTTCTTTCCTACAAAACATTCATGAAAAGAGATTTCTAAGGGGGTGAGAAATCATGATAGTGACAACAACGGAGAAAATACCAGGATACGAAGTGAAAGAAGTAGTTGGAATCGTTTCCGGGAACGTAGTGATGTCAAAACACCTGGGAAGGGATATCGCAGCAGCCCTTAAAACATTAGCTGGTGGGGAAATTAAAGGTTACACAGAGATGCTCACAGAAGCGAGAAATATCGCCTTGGAGAGAATGGTAAAAGAAGCGGAAAAACTGGGAGCGGATGCGGTAATAGGATTCAGATTTTCCTCTTCAACCATAATGAGCGGTGCCGCTGAAATTCTCGCATACGGTACGGCGGTGAAACTTCGAAAGAAAGAATAAAGGGGGTTACTCACCCCCTTTTTCATCAAACTTCTTCCTCTTCAAATTCTCCAAAATCTAGCTCTTCACCCATTTCCTCTGCAACTTCTTCACTCGTCTCTGCTTCTTCTTCAGTTGCGAGAGGAGCTCCTTCTCTTCCTTCAAGATATGCATTTGCTATAACAGAAGTGATGAGTTTTATGGATCTTATTGCATCATCGTTTCCAGGAATCACGTAATCAATTGGATCGGGATCACAATTGGTATCAACGATGGCAACTATAGGAATACCGAGTTTGTTGGCCTCGGCAACCGCGATTTTTTCTTTCCGCGGATCTACAACATAGAGGATATCCGGTAATCTCCTCATTTCCTTGAGACCACCGAGGTTCTTTCTGAGCTTTTCTAAAATTCTTCTTATTCTGCTTTGTTCTTTTTTCGGAAGTTCTTCGAGTTTCCCACTCTGCTCCATCTCTTCAAGCTCTATGAGTTTATCAATCCTGGATCTTATAGTTTTGAAGTTGGTCAGAAGACCTCCAAGCCACCTGTTGTTGACATAAAAGGCACCACACCTTTCCGCTTCAGCTTTTATAACTCCCTGAGCTTGTTTCTTCGTTCCCACAAAAAGAATCGTGGCACCTTCGCTGGCCTTTTCTCTTACAAAATAGTAGGCTTCTTCCAAGAGTTGCTGTGTTTTCTGGAGATCGATGATGTAAATGCCTTTCCTCTCCGTATAAATGTACGGGGCCATCTTAGGATTCCATCTTCTCGTCCTGTGGCCAAAATGAACCCCTGCTTCGAGAAGCTGTTTCATCGTAACAACTGGCACGAACAACACCTCCATCCTTTTGGTTTTAATCCTCCGCCCCCTTCAAACCCACGCCGGCCTTTTTACAGGCACCGAGGGTGGGATCCAGGGGCGTGTGTTATGAATACCTCGGAGATTTTATCACTAAAATGTGAAAAATTCAATCGAGTTTGCTCTGTTTTCTCGGATCCGAGATGAATTTTAAGACGTAAAAGCAACCGAATGCACCGATTATTGCAGTGAGAATCATAAGCACATCGTATCCAAAAATATCCGCTATCTTCCCACCCACGAGTGGTGCAACGAAAGAAAATGGGGCGATAGAAAAATACAAGGATCCCATGTACAATTCCTTCCGTTTACCGGAAACGAAATCCAACGTGATTGCCATACTTCCCACATTGTTTGTGGTGTTGACGAGCCCCAACAGTGCAAAAGCAACGTAAGCCTCCAAGATACTGTTACATGTAACCACAAGAAGAACAGCAGAGGTATAGGCTACCTTACTCAGGATAAGATTGAGTTTGTGTCCCTTTTTATCACCGAGGGGACCGAACAGAAAAGATGATATTCCTTGTGATGCAAGTATGATAGCGGTAAAAACTGCTGCCACATCGTCTGAAAGAGAAAGCTTTTTCAAAATATAAACTGTTACGAAACCACTGGAAGCGAACATAAAGCTGGTGAGAATTCTATCCATCAAGTAATTTCTAAAATTTTTGTCAATAAAAACATTTTTCATGTTTCTTATGTAACTCCACATGGATTCATTTTCATAAACAGCACAATCGGGCACTTCTCTCGTGAGAATTAAAAAGAAGAAAGACACCATGAAAAATACAAACGATGTCATAAACACGTATCCAAAGTTTTTAGGAAATGGGTAACTGGAAAGTAGGTGTTTTGCAAGAACGGACCCACCGATTCCTAGGATTGCACCTAAGCCGCTTCCCATTGCAAAGAAAGAACCTCTTCTTTTCGGATCGATGACCTTCTCTATCATACTCATCCAAGGAGGACCAAGAAACCCCATAGTGAAAGTTGCCACTCCCATCATCAATATGGAAAGGTAGAGGGCCAATTTCGGTGAAGGAATTGCAAGGTAAAAACTTATTAGTGCCATAAAGAGATAAGGGAGTCTTTCTCCCATGGTAACTTTCAAAACGAGATCTAATTTCCTAGGAGACCTTTCGGCGTATTTGGCTCCCCATATAGCAGGAATACCCCAGCCCAAATTAGCGATGGCTGGAATGAGACCGATTTCAACATTCGATGCCCCAAGATTTTTTGCAAAGACGGGAAAGAGTGTGAAGATGGAACCCAGAGTCATACCGAGACTGAAAAAAGCCATATCGAGAGAGTTGACTATGAAGTTCCATCGATAGTCTTTTTCTGTGAGTTGCTTCATATCCAGCTCTCCTTCTGTCTTGGAATATGCGGCATACATTATTCTATCCTAATTTTTTATCTCAAGAGAAGAGAAAATCCTTTAATTTTTTGTAAAGGGGATCCCAACTTCTTTCTTGTTCTACAAACTCACGATTCTTCAAACCAAGATGAGAGAAGTCTCTTTCAAGAAGGGTTCTCAATGTTTCGGTGAGGTTTTTCTTGTTAAAGAAGATCGCACCACCCGTTTTTTTGAAGGGGAGCCCTTCTATGTCAACACAGAGAACGGGTTTCCCCGAAGCCATGTAGTCGAGAACCTTGTAAGAACTCACCGCAGGATCATTCATCTCAGCTGAAGAAAGTGTGAAAAGAAGGAAGTCCGCTTTTTGAAGGAGATAAGGAACACAAATCTTTGGAACAGGATCGAAGAAGAAAACGTTGGACAAATCTTTCGAAATGACCTTCAATTCCTCTAGATAGTTCGGCTGGGATGGCCCTATGAACAGAAAAGAAAATTTGTTTCTCAGATCTTTGGGCACTTTCTTCAAGGTTTGAAGGAATTCCTTTATTCCCTTATGAGGGGCTATCGATCCTGCGTAGACAACTTTTACTCTTCCTTGAGGAATCTTGGAGAAGATATCATCTACTGTAACACATCGCTTTGGATTCTCGAATTGTTTCACATCGATTCCGTTTGGAATGAAGATATGTTTTCGAGGTTGGATTTTCAGTCTTTTAAAGTGTTTTGAAAGATCCGGGAGCAAAAGGATGAGACCATCTGCTTTGGGATAATATTTTCTGCACATAAGGTCAAATAATTTTGCGACAGGATGAAAAGATGATAAAGATCCAAATTTCAAAAGATCGTCCGGCCAAACGTCTCTGATCTCGATGAAAAATTTTCCCTTTCCTTTCTTCTTTACGTAATACCATCCCAAACTCCACGAGAATGGATGTGGTGAAGATGCAATGATCACATCATAATCTCCTTTAAGAATGAGATGCTTCCCGTTCCTGTAATAATCGTATGAGGACAAGAATCTGTCGAAAGAGTTTTTACGATAAGTTCTCGTCTTTACAACAAGGAAGTTTATCCCCTCTTTGGAAAATCTCCAGCCGTATACCTCACTCCATCTCTTTTTCAAAAGATGAGAAAAGTCTCCAACGTAAATATCAACGTTGTAACCCTCGCTCACAAAACGTTTTGCCAGTTCAAAATGCCTCGTCTCGGCACTTCCCATTTCTGGAATACTCGCATAGTGGTTTAGTATCGCTATGTTCATTATTCTTCCTCCCGGTAGTAACTTTGATTCTCCAGAAGTTGATTCTCCGGTACATCTCCAACGACTTTAGCCGGTACCCCCATCACGATTTTTCTCGCTGGGACATCTCGCGTTACAACCGCTCCCGCTGCAACCAAAGCATCTTCCCCTACAACGATGCCCGGTAAAAGGGTCGCATTTGCACCGATTCTTGAACCTTTCTTCAATATCGGTCCCTTGAAGAATTTTTTTCTCTCTTCAGTTCGACCGAGAAAATTGTCGTTCGTGAAAGTAACTTCAGGAGCAACGAAACAATAATCCTCCACGACGGAAAAAGCCGTTATGTACGCATTCGTTTCTATTTTCACGTATTTCCCTATGGTTGTTTCGTTTTCGATCGTTACACCTTTTCCGACGACGGAAGCGATTCCTACGGTTACTCTCTCTCTTATCACTGCAAGATCACCGACAAAAACAAAGTCTTCCAATAGAGCCCCTTTGTACACAACAGAATTCGCTCCTATCACGACGTTGTTGCCTATTTTCAAAGGCGATAATCCAGTTGCCTCTTTCGTAGTAGCAGATGTACTAGATTTCCAAGGTTCTTTTCCCAATACCGCCCCATCGAAAATCACACAGTTGTCACCAATTTTAGTTCCTTCTTTTATGACGACGTTGTTTCCAATCTTCACATTCTTACCAACGATCACGTTGTCTTCTATAACGACGTTGTAACCTATCTCCACACTTCCCTCAAAGACTGCTAATTTGGATATATAAGACACTCAATTCACCTCCTCGAAGGAATTTTATCACTTTCGTTGTTACAAACATTTAACATTAAAACCCCATGATTTTTTTCCGATTAAAAAGATGGAAAACCCGGCGCCGGGCACAGGGAAGTAAAAAACTTCACATGGAGGTGAAGTGTCTATGAGAATTAACCACAACATAAGTGCATTGAACGCTTGGAGGAATATCAATCAAACACAGTACAGTATGAGTAAAACTCTTGAAAGACTTTCCTCTGGTCTCAGAATCAACAGGGCTGGAGATGACGCTGCTGGTCTTGCAATCAGTGAAAAGATGAGAGGCCAGATCAAAGGATTGAACATGGCTATTAAAAATGCTCAAGACGCAATTTCTTTGATCCAAACAGCAGAGGGAGCGCTTACAGAAGTCCACTCGATCCTTCAGAGAATGAGGGAACTCGCGGTTCAAGCTGCAAGTGATACAAACACAGATGTCGACAGAGAGCAGATTCAAAAGGAAATTGACCAACTCAGAGAAGAGATCGACAGAATCGCAAGAACAACCGAGTTCAACACCAAAAAACTACTCGATGGAAAGCTTGAAAGTTTCAGAAACGAAGTTGATGCCAAAGTTGTGACCGGTGGAAATATAAATGTGCAACTTGGAACGGTTTCCAGTGCCGCGATTGAAGGAACTTACGTGATAGAAGTCGGACAGCTGAACGGAAGTGAGACCAGCCAGCTCGATGTCAAAATCACTCTGTTCACAGCAAGTGGAAGTACATCCACGATAACATCTATAACAGCCGGTTCTGCAACGCTCGGTAACATTAACTTCACCTGGACAGTTGCTTTTGATATAAACGACTTTGGTGGAGCATTGCCTTCAGGTGAAGTGGTTGACAGCGCTGTCGTCAGAGTTGAAGCTCTCAACACATCGAATTCTCAACTCGTCTTCCAAATTGGAGCTAACGAAGGACACAACATGGTAGCTGGTATTGACGATATGAGTTCTGGAGCTTTGGGACTGACAACGGCATCACTCGATGTGACTACACAAGATTCCGCTGAAAGATCTATAATGGTCATAGATGCAGCGATTCATAGGGTAAGCACAGCAAGGGCCGCATTGGGTGCTGTACAGAACAGACTCGAACACACGATTTCCAACCTCGGTGTTGCAGCAGAAAACCTGACCGCCGCAGAATCCAGAATCAGAGACGCAGACATGGCAAAAGAGATGATGGAATTCACGAAACAACAGATCTTGCTCCAGTCCAGTATGGCAATGCTCGCGCAGGCCAATACGCTGCCACAAAATGTCCTACAGCTCATGAGATAATGGCAATTGATAACAAGCAAAAAGGGGGCACACGCCCCCTTTTGTTTTTTTGAAGGAATTCTACTCTCTAGCACAGAAAAATTTCATTGAGGTGATGTTTCATGGGGAAATGCTTGCTTTCTGTTGCGATGATCGTGAAAGATGAAGAACAAAACATAAGAAGGGCACTGGAAAGTGCCAAGAGCGTCGTAGATGAGATTGTGGTGGTGGATACCGGCTCTAAAGATAGAACTCCTGAGATCGCAAGTGAGTACACCGATAAACTCTTCTTTCATGAATGGAAAGACGATTTCTCTGAAGCGAGAAATTTTTCACTGAGGTTTCCTACCTGTGAGTGGGTTCTCATTCTAGATGCTGATGAGGAAGTTTCTGAAGATTTCAAAAAGAACATTAGAAGCTTCCTTGAAAGTTTGCCTAGAGATGTGAACACCGTGTACCTTCCAACGTTGAGCTATCTTGACTGGGATTTCAAAAGAACGGAAATTGCTTCCACACCACGTATTTTTAGAAATGGAACGGTTCGTTACAAAAACATCGTACACAATCAACCAGTCTACAAGCCAAAGGTGGTTCATGCACCATTTGTGATATACCACTATGGCTACATCTGGACCAGAAAACTCAAAAAGAAGAAATACGAAAGAACCGCTACTCTCATAAAAAAGCATCTCGAAACGGCAAAGAATCCTGCTGAGAGGATATACTATCTCGTCCAGCTCTACAAAACAGAACTGAGCATTGGAAAAAAATCGGAAGCAAACAAAATAGCTTGGAAAACTTTGGAAGAGATCAAAAAAGTTGGAATGATACCGCCTATTGGCCTCGAATTTTTTTATCTGTTTGGTTTGACACTCGTCACCAATGGATTTCTTGAAAAGGGGGAGGAACTCATAGACCTTGCATTGAAAGCTTTCCCAGACAACCCAGACCCTTACTTCGCGAAGATGATAATTTTTGAGAGAAGATCAAATTGGGAGAAGATGTATGAATACGGAAAGAAGTTTCTGGAAGTACTTGATTTTGCTTTGAATAGAATGGAAAAATATGAGTTCACCATTCTAAGTATGAAGGAAATCGGAATAGCCCATCTGCTTCTGTGTCACGCCTGTTTGAAGATGAAGAAATGGGAAGAAGCCTACGACCATCTCTTGAAAGCGATAGAAGAAGACGTGGATCCTTCTAAACTTTCCATTACACTCCGTATCATTTCAGAAATAGACGAACGAGAAGAATTTCAAAAAAGTCTCAAACTTGTCGAAAAAATAGCAGAACATGGTGAAAACCTGTTCTTCGACGATATAATAACGAAGATCGCCGAACTCGATGTAAGAGTTCCCGAAAGATTGTTGAGGAAGGTTCCTCTCTCAAAAAGAATCTCGAAATTGATCGTAGAAAGGTTGATAAGAAGAAAAGATCTGCTACTGGAATATCTCACCGAAGGTGATCTGAACTCTTTTGTGAAAAAAACCGGAATTCCGGGACTTCTTCTTGCTTTCGAACTTTTGAAAGGCCAAGAGAGCGAAGGGAAGATTATCAGACTCCTCTCAAAGATAGAAGGCGACGAAAAACTATCAGGGGTAATCCAAGCGCTTACAGGAGATCTCTATCTCAAACTTGGAAACTTCTCCGAAGCCGTTTCTAGATACAGAAAAGCTGTAGAATTGATGCCAGAAATAGCAAGTTTCGTAAAACCCGTTGTGGAAGATTTGAAAACAAAACTCGACCCGAATACAGAAGGAGTCTATGAAGAACTTTATAGATACTTCTCCGGTTATAAAGAATTTCCTTTCGACCTCCTTGATTACGCAAAAGAGGATGCAGAAAAACTGTATCTCATCTCTGACCATCCTATAGCCGTCTATGCTTCTGCTGTTGCCCTATTCAACAAGGATAAAAAGAAAGCAAGAGAATTACTTGAAAGTTTGGAAGATATTACCAAATTGCCTTTTTACTACTATAGACTTGCGAAGATCTATGAAAAAGACTCTCCAAAGAAAGCCTTTGAACTACATATAAAGGCATTAAAGGAGAACGAAAAATTAGGAGACATCGTTCTGGGGAGATACCCATACACCGAACTTTATCCAAATCAAATTCTTCCTTTCATGAAACAAGAAGATGAAATCGTTTGGGTTGGAAACATCACGGAGAAATTTTCGAGTCTTGGAGTGATACACCCCATCAGAATTTGGAAGAGAAAAGAAGATTTCTACTATTCGATTCCGTTCCCAACTGATGAGGCGTTGAAGCTCTACAAGGAAAGAGAACAAAAAACTTACAAAGAACCTCCTTTTAAAATAAAAGAAGAGTATGTTCTCGAAGTACTTGCAGAGAGTGATATAGAGGATCTATTCGTGAACGAGAAATCTCCAGAATTAATTTCTATTGTGAGAGATTTGGGAATAGAGATAAAAGAAAACTCTGAAAACTACCTTCTGATTTCCGGGATAGAAAGGTCTCTGAGTCTCGAAGAATTATTGGTAAATTCGAAAAGAGCGCTTCTTTTTTTCTTCGTCCCCAATCTAGATAACAGAGAAGATCCTGTGTGGTTCTACCCCGCTTTCAGGGTGCTGAGAACGACCGCTCAAATGAGGAAAACGTTAGAGAAAATTGGATTCTCCATTAAACAGTTGAAAACTTTCGGAAAGAACCTAAGATTTGCAGAAGTACTCAGGAGGAAAAATCAATGACGGTTTTTGATGAAATAAAAAGGATGATCGAAAAAAAGGAATTTTCTAAAGCGAAAAAAATACTGGAAAGAATGGAAGATGATGCGGAAAAGTATAACACTTTGGGAATCATCTGTTACTACGAAGGAAACATCGACGAAGCTTCCAACTATTTCAGGAAAGCTCTAGAACTGAATCCGGTTCACGACGATGCTCTTTTCAATTACTCAAAAGTCCTGTTTGAAAAGGGACTTCACTTCGAATCATGGCGTTATCTGACGAGGATTAATCGAAAAACATGGGAAATTTTCGACATGCTTGGCGACACACAGCTGAGACAGAACAACCTAGCCATGGCGCTTCATTACTATCATAAAGCTGTGGAACTTTCTAATCTATCCGAAATGAAAAACAAGTATGAGACACTCAAAAATCAACTCAAGAAAGCCTTGAGACTTGCTATTTTCTGCCTACCCAGATTGGACAATTTCATAAAGGACATAGTAAGTGTGCTTTCAGAAATTTACGAAGTAGAGGTTGTTGTGACAACAGACGGAAGACAAATAGCAGATGCTTACAATCGAGCGGATATCGTTTGGATAGAATGGGCAAACGAAATGGCTATTTATATAACAAACAATTTTCCGAAAAACGATAAGAAAGTCATCTGTAGGCTCCACAGTTACGAAGCACTCGGTAATTACCCCGAGAAAATAAATTGGACCAACGTAGATACTGTGGTGTTGGTTGCCGACCACATAGAATCTATTTTAAAGGCTTATCATGAAAATGTGTACAAGAAGATAAGAGAGAAGATCAAAATAATACCAAATGGTGTCAATTTGAATCGATTTAAGTACACAATTCATTCTCCCGGTTTTAACATCGCAGTCGTGGCAAACATAAATTACAAAAAAGCTCCTGAGATGTGGCTTCAGGTTATAGGAATGTTGAAAAAGATCGATGAAAGGTATACTCTTCATGTTGCGGGTGGTTTTCAAGACTTACGTTATCTACACTATTTCAAGTACCTCATCGATGATGCCGGGTTGAGAAAAAACGTCAGATTGTACGGTTTTGTAAAGAATGTAAATGAATTCTTGGAGGACAAGAATTATCTCCTCTCAACGAGTATTCATGAAAGTTTTGGATACAATATAGCAGAAGCAATGGCAAGAGGTATAAAACCGATAATTCACAACTACGCCGGCTCGAAAAAACAGTGGCCAAAAGAGCTTGTGTACAATTACATACACGAAATACCGAGAATTTTGAATCAAGAGTATTCGTCGGATGAATACAGGAAACACATTGAGTTGAACTACTCGCTTGAAAAGCAGATAAAAACTATTTACAGTATTCTCATATAAAAATTGCAGTGTTTTGATATAATAGTTTGGATTACCTAATTAACACTTGGAGGTGCTAACTGTGCCGAAAGTTCGTATGAGACAAATTTTTAACGACCCTGAGATCTACATTCTGAGAGTAGATGATGATCGAATAAGATTTTTTGAAGCGGTTTGGGAGATCCCCGAGGGAATCAGTTACAATTCGTACCTTGTGAAAACAAAAGACGCTAACATACTGATAGACGGTTGGAAGAGAAATTACACAGGAGAGTTTCTTACCACACTTTCAAAGCTCATAGACCTGAAAGATATCACACATATCATAGTGAATCACACGGAACCAGATCATAGCGGAACACTTCCCTCTATACTTGAAGCCAATGAAAACAAAGCAAAAATAATTACTTCTAACTTTGGGAAACGACTTCTGGAAGGTTTCTACGGAGTAAAAGAAGTTGATGTCGTAGCAGATGGTGAAGAAAGAGAAATTGGAGGAAAAACTTTCAAATTCATCATGACTCCTTGGCTTCACTGGCCCGATACGATGGTAACCTACCTAGATGGAATTCTCTTTGGCTGTGATGTGGGTGGAGGATATTCTCTTCCTGGTATGTTGGACGATTCAGATGAGACCGTGGTTGAGGAATATCTTTCATACGTTACCAAATACATTGTCACTGTGATAGGACATTACAAAGATTACATCTTAGAGGGTGTAAAAAAACTTTCTCAATTTGAAATAAAAGCTCTTCTTCCAGGTCATGGCCTCATTTGGAAAAGAGATCCTCAAAAACTCATAAAACATTATTTGAATGTTGCAAAGGGTATCTCCAACAGAAAGAAAGTGACTATCATTTATGACTCCATGTACGGATTCGTTGAAAACGTTATGGTAAAGGTGATCGAATCACTCAAAGCAGAAGGAATCACGCCGGTTGTCTACAAATTCTCTGACGATGAAAGTCCCGCAATAAGCAATGTATTGAAAGACATCCCAGACAGCTCTGCCTTGATCTTTGGAATCTCCACTTACGAAGCGGATCTTCATCCACTTATGAGATACACAATTTACGAAATCTCCGACAAAGCCAATTATGAAAAACCAGTTCTTGTTTTCGGCGTACACGGTTGGGCACCCTCCGTTGAGAGAAAAACAAGAGAGCTTCTGAAGGGTACGAAATACAAAGTTCTATCTTTTGTAGAAATGAAAGGCGCTAACATAAACGAAAATGAAGTAAACGAGGCACTAAAAAAGCTTTTAAAAGAATTGGAGTGATGTGAAATGAGAGTGGTCATCATCGGAAATGGTCCTGGAGGAATTGAACTTGCAAAACAACTTTTCAAGGATCATGAGGTGACAATCGTTGAAAAAGAGAATGTTCCCTATTATACGAAACCGATGCTCAGCCACTATATAGCGGGATTGACAAAAGAGGAAAATCTCTTCCCTTACTCTCTGGAGTGGTACAAGGAAAAGGGCATAAACCTTCTCCTTGGAACAGAAGCAAGAAGAATAAATATAGAAAGAAAAACGGTAGACACAAATAAAGGAACTTTCGCATACGATGCCTTAGTACTTGCCACAGGGGCAAAGCCTCGTAAAGTCCACATCCCAGGTGAGGAAAACATGCTAACTTTGAGAACCCTGGACGACGCCAAGAAACTTAAAGAGAAGGTAGAGAAAGAGGGGGAGCTCCTCATAATCGGAGGAGGATTCATCGGTCTAGAACTCGCTGGTAATCTTTCAAAAAGAGGTTACAAAGTAAAAGTAGTAGAGAAAACCCCATTCCTCATGGGTATGGACAAAGACTTGACAGCTAAAATAAAAGAAAAGCTTGAAGAGTACGGTGTAGAATTCTTTCTCAGTAGAAATATTGAAAAAATAGAAAATGACGCGGTTGTCACTGACAAGGAGAAAATCCCATCGAAAGTGGTACTTTGTTCCATTGGAATTGTTCCCGAAGTAACACTTGCAAAAGAAAGCGGACTCTCCACAAACAAAGGGATTTTGGTGGACAAAACGTTCAAAACCTCAGTGTCCGATATTTACGCCATAGGAGACTGTGCAGAATTCAGGGGAATCGTGTGTGGAACAGCCAAAGCTGCTATGATGCATGCAAAAGTACTCGCAAACAATTTAAAAGGCCTACCGGACGAGTATGATTTTTACTTCAGATCGTCCTACTTCAAGTTTGGAGATTTTCCAATTGCGATGGTGGGAACTTTTACGAAAGATGGAAAATGGTTGGATAATGAAACAAAGGCTTTTTACAAAGATGGAAGAATCGTGGGAGTTGTGGTATTGGAAGATATGAAGAAAGCGAGAGAATGGGAGGAAAAACTTAGAGATTCATTATGAACCTCTCATCGGAATCGCAGAAGAATAATATCTTCAGAACAGGATTTTTTCTCTGGTTTAGGTGTGATTTAGAAAAAAGAAAGAGTAATAAAATCAAAGCCCCCTTCAGGGGGCTTTCGATTTGGCTGGGGCGGGTGGATTCGAACCACCGATCGCGGATCCAAAGTCCGCCGCCTTACCGCTTGGCTACGCCCCAACCCATTCCGTGCTATAATTTTACCACTGCAGGAGAATCTTTTCAAGGGAGGGTGGGGTGTGAGAGAAATTGTTCTCGTTTCAAAGATCGATAACAGGAAAATTACTCTCAAAGAGGGAGAGAATCTTTTCAAAATAGCCGATGAGTATCAAAAATATTTCAAATACAAAATACTGGCCGCAAGGGTGAACAATCGAATAGTGGAACTTTTCAGAGCACCTGATAGAGGTGGTGAACTTGAATTTTTAGATCTCACCGACAAAGACGGCCTCAGAATATATCAACGCGGCCTTGTCTTCTTGGCGAGTCTTGCGATAAAGAAGCTGAATTCCAACTGGAAATTAAAGGTCCTCCATTCTCTTGGGAAAGGGATCTATTGTGAAATTTATGAAAATGAAAGGCTAATGCTTCCAAACTCAGAAAATGTAACCACTATAAAGCGTAAAATGAGAGAACTTGTGGAAAGGGATCTTCCCATAGAGAAGAGAACCTTTTATAAAAACGAAGCAAAAGAAATTCTTTCTAAAGAAGGACTTTTCAAAACTGTTGAGCTTTTCAAGTACAGGAAGAAAAGGACAGTGAAACTTTATCACTGTGACGGATTTTGGGCGTACTTTTATGGATATCTTCCACCGAGTACAGGTAGAATCGATACCTTCGATGTTCAATCTTACAATCAAGGAATCGTTCTTGTACACCCTGATCCAAAAACCGATGAACTTCCCACGATTCACATGCCGAAACTCTCGCGTGTTTTCCTCGAGTATGCACGATGGTTGAACGTTCTAGAAGTTGAATACGTGTCTGATCTAAACAATATAATAGCTCACAGTGAAAGAAAAGTAGCTGAGCTGATGCTTCTTTCTGAAGCGCTTCACGAGAAAAAAATAGCAGATATAGCAGATGAAATCTCGAAAGATAAACGAAGACGACTCGTTCTCATAGCAGGACCTTCATCTTCTGGAAAGACCACTTTCGCGAAAAGATTATCCATCCAATTGAGAGTTAATGGATTGAAACCTGTAGCTATTTCCCTCGACGATTATTTTGTAGACAGAGAGAAAACCCCTCGAGATGAGAATGGAAACTATGATTTTGATTCAATTGAAGCTCTCGACATAGAATTGTTCAACAGGCACCTTCAAGATCTCCTTGCAGGAAAAGAGGTCGTTCTTCCCAAATTCAATTTCAAGACCGGGAAGAGAATGAGAGGGCCAACGCTCAAGCTAGAAAAAGACAACATCATAATAGTGGAAGGGATACACGGATTGAACGAAAGACTAACAGCTTCCATACCTAAAGAACAGAAGTTTAAAATATATGTGAGTGCTCTTACTCAACTGAACATCGATGATCACAATAGAGTCACAACAACAGATACACGACTTCTTAGAAGAATAGTAAGAGATTACAAGTTCAGGGGTCATTCGGCGCATGACACCTTGAAAATGTGGCCAAACGTTAGAAGAGGGGAAGAAAGGAATATATTCCCATATCAAGAAGAAGCAGACGCGATGTTCAATTCTGCGTTGGTTTATGAAATACCTGTTTTGAGAATATTTGCAGAACCTCTACTTGTACAAGTTCCAGAGGAGACACCGGAGTATTCAGAAGCACTTAGATTATTAAAATTGCTAGATTTCTTTCTCCCGATAACCAACATTGAAGACATTCCCGACAAATCGATCTTGAGGGAATTTATAGGAAGGAGCATTTTCAAGTACTGATGAGAGGAATACTTTTGGTTTTTGTTCTTTTTTCCACAATAGTTGTAGCGGATGCGATCACTTTTGAAGCTACTCTTTTGAAATTTGATGATTTATACCAAATTTTCGAACAACACTCGAAACTTTTCGAGATTACACCGCCATCTACGGGAATAATTGGCAGTTTGAGGTATCTTGAATACAATGGCCACGTCTTGGCAAACGTGGAAGATCTTTATATTCTGGATAACAATAAACTCTCTACACCGGGCCTCCCTGTGGAAAAATTGGAACTTTTTGGTATTTATTATGTAAAGATCGATAATCAAATCAAGATAATAACGTGCCAAGTGAATTCGATAAAAGAGATTGGAAGAACGATTGTGATCGACTACAGAGGAGAAAGGGCTTTCGAGGTGAATCAATCGAGAGGTAAGGTAGAAATCCTTGTTAAAGACTGGTTGGTAATGAACGAAACAATTAAAAAACCAGGAGAAGTGTTGTTCGAAAGAGAAGGCGTTAAAGTTGAGAAAACAGCGGAAAGCGATGGTCAGTATAGAATTTTATTGAGTTCTGAATCCTCTGGGAATTACGTTATAAAACCCTTGGGAGAAAGGATTGATCCTTTCGAAAAAAATGTGGTATTTCTTGTGGGTTACGGTGATGGAAGAATCATTGTGAGGAGTTTTTCTAAGGACTTGAGTGGTCTCGATTTGCCATCTTACTCTGAATCTTTAAAGATAGCCAGACAAATCGCATCCTTAATGGGTTACAAGATCGAAGAATGTCCTGTTTACGACATACCCGTTGGTGTTACTGGAATGATTGTTCTTTTGAAAGACGAAGAAGATATGCCCATACTCTTGGATACTATAAAAAGGTTGATGGAAAAATGAGATGGATAACATTTCTCTTAACGATGGTTGTTGTCATAACTATTGCGGTTGAATTGAAAATCTGTTACTTAAATGACTCACTTTTACCTATTGTGAAAGTCGTAGAGGGTAAAGAGAATCTCGTTTTAGAGATGTTTGAAGCACTTTCTTCTCCACCATATGGATTGAGGACTTTCGTGCCCAAAGATGTTTTGAGGGCGTATTTTTTCGTAGATAACTATTTAATTCTCGATCTTTACGGCGAGAAGTTGAAAGGATTGGATTTTACAGCTGAAAGGTATTTCCTTCATCAGCTTCTCTATACGATTTTTTTGAATGTAAAAGGAATAAACAACGTGTATATCCTTGTAGATGGAAAAAAACGGAATGTTTTGGTAAAACATGTAGATATAAGATTCAGCTTTCCAAGAGAGGTGTGGTCAAAATGGCCGGTGCATTGAAACCTGGAGAAAGGGTCCTTCTTTCTTTCGAAGATGAAAGCGAATTTTTAGTTAATCTGGAAATTGGCAAAAGGCTTCATACACACTTGGGGGTGATAGATCTCAACGAAGTCCTAGAAAAAGAACCGGGAGAAATCATAAGAACATCTGTCGGGAAAAAGGGATACATCTTGAAGCCCAGGCTGATCGATGAAATAATGAACATGAAGAGGAGAACTCAAATTGTTTATCCAAAAGATTCCTCTTTTATTGTTATGATGTTGGACGTGAAGGAAGGTGACAAAGTCATCGACACGGGAGTCGGAAGTGGAGCAATGTGTGCGGTTCTCGCTAGAAACGTTGGCAGTACAGGTAGAGTGTTTGCTTATGAAAGAAGAGAAGAATTCGCAAAGCTTGCCGAGAGTAACCTGAAATCATGGGGACTTATCAACAGGGTTACAATAAAGGTAAGGGACATATCCGAAGGTTTCGATGAAAAAAATGTCGATTCTCTCTTTCTAGATGTCCCAGATCCTTGGAATTACATAGATCGATGTTGGGAAGCTTTGAGAGGCGGAGGTAGATTTGCAACCGTATGTCCCACGACTAACCAAGTGCAAGAGACGTTGAAGAAACTTCACGAATTCCCCTTTGTGAAGATAGAAGTATGGGAAAGTCTTTTTAGACAATACAAACCTGTACCAGAAAGATTGAGGCCCATGGATAGAATGGTTGCGCACACCGCTTACATGATATTTGCCACCAAAGTTTGTAGAAGGGAGGAAATATGATGAAATTGAATCAACTCACCAAATTCGTTATTATAAGCGTTTCAGTATTAGTTCTCACGCTCTTGCTAGGGGGTTCCACTAAGACAGATCTCACCGTAGAAGAGATAAACAAGGCTCTCGGACCGTTCTTCGACTCACTTTCTTACATCTTGAACTACTACTATGAGGCGGACAAGTTGGACATCAACAAATTGATAGACCATGCTATAGATGGCCTCGTGAAAGGAACAGGTGACGATTTCTCCTACTATCAAGATCCAGAAACTTACAGAGAAAGTCAGATAGAGATGAAAGGAGAGTATGGAGGCCTTGGAATAGAAGTAACATATGATACTGAGCACAGTGCAATAAAAGTGGTAGCTCCAATGTATGGAACACCAGCATGGCGAGCGGGTTTGAGAGCCGGGGATCTCATCATAACAATCGACGGAACACCCGTCTCAAAGATGACTTACATGGAAGCGGTAAATAATCTGAGGGGAGAACCCGGAACATCTGTCACAATAGAAGTTTTGAGAGACAGCAAAAAACTTACTTTCACCATAGTGAGGGAAAAGATTGAGATAAAAATGGTTCTTTATTCTTTCATAGAAACGGAAAAAGGAAGGATAGGTTACGTGAGAATAACCCGTTTTGGAGAAAAGGCAGATTCAGATATGAAAAACGCTTTAGACAAAATTTTCGAAAAAGGCGTGAAAGGATTGATCATAGATGTGAGGGACAATCCTGGTGGTTATCTCGATGTTGCTTTGAAAATTGTCAGTATGTTTGTCGATAAAGGTGTGATTTTGAAGGTTAGAAACGGATTTGGTGAGGAAGATGTGTACGAGTCTTATGGTAACGATTATCCAAACGTACCCATAGTAGTCTTAACGAACGAAGGATCCGCATCCGCGTCTGAAATTCTGACCGGAGCTTTGAAAGATCTAGGAATAGCAACGGTCGTTGGAAGGAAAACGTTTGGAAAAGGTTCAGTACAAACAGGGTTTCCTTTGAGTAACGGTGGAGTCCTTTTCCTCACAACAGCTCATTATCTCACACCGTCCGGGAAAGATATACATAAAATCGGTATAGAACCGGATGTTCTGGTAGAAGAGGAAGTAGAAGAAGATCTTCACGCAGAGACAAGAGAACAGATAGAAATCGATCCAGAAAAAGATCCGTTCATAAAGAAAGGTCTAGAGGTTCTTCTTGAAAAGATAAAATGACGAGAAACGGCTTTCTTTTAATCCTTTTGATAGCTTCATTGGTGTTAACAGTAGTGGATGTTACTATCAAAAGCGAAAGGAAGGAGATCGTGAGGCTCCCTTCCTTTGTTTTTGATGTCGACACGCCTTGGGAATCTGTCGTCGAAGATCTCAAAGAAGAACTGAATCGTTCCATTCTCGTGAATGAAATAATGAAAGAAATCTCAGATGTTGATTACTATCCCGAGTGGAAATCGTTTGTTTTCAGAAACGAGGAAGATTTTGAAAAAGCAATAAGGATTGTCGCAAGGGAAACTGGAGAAACACCAGCACTTAAATCTTTTGAGAACGACATAAGGTATCTGTTCGTAAGGGGAATGTATTTCATATTGAAGGTGAAATGATGCTGAATTCAACGCGACTGGACGATTCTATGAAAAAGTATTCTTTCTTGGTTCCCGTTGTAGTGTTCTTTGTTAATCTACTGGGTTTTTGGGATGAAGTGACGCTTGTGTACAACTCACTGAGAATCTACTTGAAAATAGGAGAAGCTTTTTTTTGGTTCTTCCTCTACACCCTTTTAATAGCAGGTGTTTACAAAATTGTGAGTAGAAGATCACCCAGTGAAATGATGGTTGCATTTTCTCCTTACGTTCTTTTACCACTTCTGTCTCTGTTGTTGGATCCAAGAATATCGATTCTGATACTCTTTGGTGTCTCAGTTTTTTTTCTACAGAAAGTGCAATTCAAAAAGTTGTTTTTTTTGATCCTCTTGAGATTACCAGTTGTTCTTTTCCTCGTCTGGAAAGTCTCTTTGTGGATGAGGTGAATGAGTTATGAACATCGGAATGTTCAGTGATACTTATGCACCACAAATAAACGGTGTTGCCACATCTATAAAGATTTACAAAGAGAAGTTAACCGAGCGCGGCCACAAAGTAGTAGTGGTGGCACCGTCCGCTCCGAGAGATGAAAAAGATGTTCTTGTGGTTAAAAGTATTCCATTTCCTTCGGAGAGGCAACACAGGATCTCTATTGCCCCCACCAAACGGATTCTCGATTTTGTAAGAGAGAATAAAGTTCAAATACTACACAGTCATTCCCCCTTCTTTATGGGATTCAAAGCGTTAAAGATACAAGAAGAAATGATGCTTCCTCATGTCCACACCTATCACACTCTTCTTCCTGAATACAGACATTATATTCCAAAACCATTCACTCCCCCCCGAAAGATGGTAGAACATTTCAGCGCATGGTTTTGCAACCTAGTGAATGTAGTAATCGCTCCAACAGAAGATATAAAATCCGAATTGGAAAGTTACGGTGTGAAGAGACCCATTAAAGTACTTCCAACAGGCATAGAAATCGAAAAGTTCGAAAATGCGAAAGCAGACGATCTCAGAAAAAAATATGGACTCGTCAACAAAAAGGTCATTTTGTACGTTGGAAGAATAGCGAAAGAGAAAAATATAGAGTTCCTCTTGCATGTATTCGAAAAAGTAAATTCACCAGATACTGTTTTTGTTATGGTTGGGGACGGTCCCGAGAGAAAAGAAGTTGAAGAGTTTGCCAGAAAAAGACAACTGAACGTTGTAGTAACAGGTTACATACCCCATGAGAAGATACCGAAGTACTACAAAATCGGTGATGTGTTCTTGTTTGCCTCGAAAACTGAAACCCAAGGATTGGTACTTTTGGAAGCGCTGGCCTCTGGTTTACCCGTCGTGGCTTTGAAGTGGAAAGGCGTGAAGGACGTTTTGAAAGGTTGTGAAGGAGCCATTCTTATCGAAAAAGAGAACACTGAAGATTTTGCAAGAATTTTGAGAAACGTTCTTGAAAATCACAGACTGAGAGAAGAACTTTCCGAAAAGGGGAAAGATTTCGTTAGAAAGAACTGGTCTGTGGAATTTTTTGTGAGCAAGTTGGAAGAAATTTACTTGGAAGCACTAGAAGAAGGACCTCTTGAGATAAATACCTCTCTTATGATAAAGGAGTTTGTAAAATTTGAGAAATTGAAGGAGTTCTTCTCTAAATTGGAAGACAGAATTTGGAGGTGATTCGTTTGTTTCCGTTCCATCTTCTTCTAGGCCACGTGGTAGCAGACCACGGATTCACGAACAATGCCAAGATAAGAGAGTACAAAGGTTGGAAATTGATTGGACATATGATTTGGTCTGTGTTTGCCATTCTGGCTTTCACTTTCGATGTTATCTTCAAATCGACCCAAGGAACAATTGTATTTTTCATATCGGTCATTGTACACATTGCAGGAGATCTTTTCAGAGTAAAGCTCCATAAGAAAGGAAAAAAGCGAGCAATAGACTTTTTGGAGACATCTCTTCTGATTGTTTTTTTCTTCCTAAATTTTTCAATAAGGAATATATTCGCAAATTCTTATCTAACTTCGGAGTTCATCTTCTACCTTCTTGGAATGAACGTGGTTTCCGTAGCAGTTACCTACATATTCAGAAACCTTATTCCTGGTGATCCGAAAATCTCGGACATAGAGGGGATCTCTGAGAGATTGGCGTTTTTTGTTTTCTTACTTGCTGATAGAAAACTGTTCGCTTTTCTCTCCCTTGTTCTCGGTTTTCTTTACCGACTTTGGAAATTTAAAAAACCGGATGTTAGGTGGTGGATGAGTCCCGTTCTCGGTGTGGTATTGTCTGCAATCTGGAATCGACTGATGTACGGGAGGTTCTTTTGATGGTCTACGCAATAGGTGATGTACATGGATGTTTTTCGTCGTTGAGATTGCTCCTTGAGAAACTACCGTTGGAGGAAAAAGACGAGCTCGTTTTTATCGGGGATTACATTGATAGGGGTCCGAACTCAAAGGAAGTTGTAAGTTTTTTAGTTGAATTATCGCAACACTACAAATGTACATTCTTGAGGGGTAATCATGAAGAAATGCTCCTAAACTGTGTGAAACATGGATCCGGGTGTGACATATGGTATTTCAATGGTGCAAGAAGTACTGTAGAAAGCTTTGGAGGAGTAAAAAGAATATACGATTTTCTAGAATTTTTCGAAAACACCGTTTATTATTACGAGAAGGGAAACTATCTATTCGTCCACGGAGGAGTGAGACCGGGTGTCCCACTCGAGAAACAAGATCCATTTGATCTTGTGTGGATAAGAGAAGAATTCATATACAGTGAAAATCCTCTACCTGGAAGAATTGTGATCTTTGGGCATACTCCCTTTACTGAACCTTACGTTTCTCGCGATAAGATTGGTATAGATACGGGATGTGTCTATGGTGGAAAACTTACAGCTCTCAGAATAGAAGATAGAACATTCTTCCAAGTAAAATGTGCAGACAGGAGATGGTAAAATGAAAGCGGTTTATCCTGGTTCTTTCGACCCTATAACTTTCGGACATGTGGATATCATAAAGAGGGCTTTGACGATCTTCGACGAATTGGTGGTTCTCGTCACCGAAAATCCGAGAAAGAAATGCTTGTTCAGCTTGGAAGAAAGAAAAAAGATAATAGAAGAAGTTTTAAAGAATTTAAAAGGCGTACAGGTGGATGTTCACAAAGGTTTATTAGTAGATTACCTGAAGAAACATGATATAAGAGTTTTGGTGAGAGGCTTAAGGGCCGTCACCGATTATGAATACGAGCTTCAAATGGCTCTTGCAAACAAAAAGTTGTACAACGAGCTAGAAATAGTTTTTCTCACAGCAAGTGAAAAATTTTCTTTCCTTTCGTCGAGTCTTGTCAAGGAAGTTGCCGCTTATGGTGGTGATGTAACCGAATGGGTGCCACCTGAAGTAGCAGAATTGCTCTACGAAAAACTAAAGGAGGGAAATAGATGAAAATAAAGGTAAAATTTCCCGATGGAAGTCTGAGAGAATACGAAAAAGGAATCACGCCGATGGAGATCGTCCGTGAGATGGGTATTAAAAAAGTAATAGGTGCTGTCGTGAATGGTGAGTTGTGGGACCTTAAGAGACCTCTTGAGGAAGACTGTGAGAAGATTCGCTTTGTTACGCTCGACGATCCCGAAGCACCTGAATTCTACAGGCACACGATGTCTCACATACTCGCTCAAGCTGTAATGAGGATATACGGTAGGGATAACGTGAAACTTGGAATAGGTCCAACTATTGAAAACGGTTTCTACTATGATTTCGACATCAAAAATGGCAAGATCACTGAGGAAGACCTGCCGAAAATTGAACAGGAAATGAAGAAGATAATAAAAGAAAATCTTCCAATAGAGAGAAAGACTATAAGTAAGACAGAAGCTAAGGAGTTATTTAAAGATCAACCTTACAAGTTAGAGCTCATTGAGGAAATAGAGGGCGATATAGTAACAGTGTATCAACAAGGAGAGTTCGTGGATCTATGTAGAGGTCCACATCTTCCCTCCACAGGTGTTGTGAAACATTTCAAACTCCTTTCTGTTTCCGGTGCTTACTGGCGTGGAAGCGAAAAGAACCCTATGTTGACAAGAGTTTACGGAACAGCGTTCGCAAAGAAAGAGGACCTTGAAAACTACTTGAAATTCCTTGAAGAAGCACAGAAAAGGGACCATAGGAAATTAGGACCACAATTGGAATTGTTCATTTTGAACACAGAATTCGCTCCCGGAATGCCTTTCTTTTTACCGAAAGGGGCCATTGTGTTAAACGAATTGATGAATTTTTCTAGAGAACTCCATCAGCAAAGAGGATATAAAGAAATATTCACACCTCTCATCATGAACGAACAACTTTGGAAAATATCAGGTCATTGGGATCACTATGCAGAGAACATGTATTTTATAGAAAAAGATGAAGAAAGGTATGCTGTGAAGCCCATGAATTGTCCTGGTCATATCCTTGTATACAAAAGTATGACAGTATCCTACAGAGATCTGCCGCTGAGATTTTTTGAATTCGGTAGGGTTCATAGGTATGAAAGAAGCGGGGTTTTGCACGGTTTGATGAGAGTAAGATCTTTTACGCAGGACGACGCTCACATCTTCTGCACCCCTGAACAAATCGAGGAAGAAATTCTTGGGGTACTAGATCTTGTCAATGTGATATATAAGCAGTTCGGCTTCACTTATAGAGTGGAACTCAGCACTATGCCCGAAGATCACATGGGAGATGAAGCTATTTGGGAAAAAGCAACAACAGCACTCAAGAATGCCCTTGAAAAAGCCAATCTTCCTTACAAAGTAAACGAAGGCGAAGGAGCATTTTACGGGCCAAAGATAGATTTCCATATAAAAGATTCTTTGGGAAGAGAGTGGCAGTGTGCCACTATTCAACTTGATTTTATGATGCCTGAGAAATTCAACGTTACTTACATTGGCCCAGACAATAAAGAACATACCGTTGTGATGATTCATAGGGCGATTTATGGATCTCTCGAAAGGTTTTTTGGAATTCTCATTGAACACTTTGCCGGGGCTTTTCCAACTTGGATAGCCCCCGTACAGGTAGTAGTGATTCCGATTTCCGACAAGCACAGTGAGGGAGCCAAAAAAATTGTTAAGGAATTCTCTAAAAGCGGATTCAGAGTGTTTCTTGATAACAGAAGGGAAACTCTGGGATATCGAATCAGACAAGCGCAGATTCAGAAGATCCCTTATATGGTTATAATCGGAGACAAAGAGTTAGCTAGTGGAAAACTCTCTGTGAGAACGAGAACAGGAAAAGAAATCAGGGATTTAAGCTTAGAGGAATTCGTGAAAACTTTAAGAGAAGAGGTAGCAAATCGAAAGTTGGAGCTCACATTGGAGGGATGAACGTGAAGTGTTTTTTCGAAGACAATGAATTCGAAAAGATTGTTGAAAAGATAGATAGACTCTATGAAAAGGTGGATTCTTTGGAAAAAGCACAAATAGCTTTCTTGACAAAAAGGCGTTCTTTCCCTGGAATATCGGTTGTATGCAAAGATAACGTATGTTCGATTTACAGATCTGATGAGCCAATCGTGGTAGACCGTGTTAACAAAGAAGAAGCCACCGCAATCGCTTACGTTCTATCAAACGAGAAAATGTTATCTGGAAGCTGGGTGAGAAGAATGGTAAGCGGTCTTCTTCAAGCGATGGTGGTTTTGATGGAAATAGAAGACGAAAATGGATGGAGCCATTCTCAAAGAGTTGCTAAGCTTGCAGAACGTGTAGGAAAAGAATTGAGCCTTTCTGAAGAAAGAATATCTCGTTTGAAAGAATACGCCATGCTGCACGATGTAGGAAAAATTGGAATAGAGCAACTTATGCTTTACACTCCCACAAGGTTGAGAATTTTTGAAAATTACCCACAGGACCATACGATAATGGGTTCTATCTTTCTAGCATCCCTCGAGGTGTTATGGGACGCCGTACCCATCGTGAGACATCATCACGAAAATTGGGATGGATCAGGATATCCAGATGGCCTCAAAGGTGAGGAGATACCTCTCGAAGCCCGTATCATTTCCGTCTGCGATTATTATGACGTCCTCACAAATTTTGTTTCTTCAGAATGGGAAGGAAGGACAAAAACACACGAGGAAGCTATAGAGTTGATCAAGAAAGAATCTGGAAAAAGATTCGATCCAAAGGTCGTAGAAGCCTTCTTAAAGATCTTTTCAAACGAGACTGTCGAGTAATATTCCTACCAAGAGTTCTGGAACACTGAAACTTGTTCTCAACATGTTCAAAGCAAGTTCGAGTCTCTTTATGTCCTCTTTTAATTTTTCTTTCTTCAACGGATCTGTCTCTTTTTCGAGTTTAGATTGGAGTTCCAGAATCTTTCTTTCTATCTCCTGTTGTTGCGTTTGAAGATCAGAGTTTAAATTGCTACTCCCTTCCGATGAAGCAGGTTTGTAGATGAACACCTGTGTACGTCCTGCAACTGCAGCAAGAAAAGAGCCTCTTTTTTTCATATCTAAATGTATATTGCTGTATACAACATATCCACCTTCTCTGAAAGCTTCTCTCTTGAAAGCGATGAGATTCGATATTTCCTGCGAAAGAACTCGAAGTACACTCTGACTAGCCGGAGCAGAATAAGGAAGACCAGGTTCACCCGGATCAAGTTTGTATCCTAAAATGGGATTGGAGATCACACTCTCCCCCCTTAGATTCTCCCGAGTATGTTCGTAACAGATACTTTCACTTCTACTTGGTCTCCTGAAAAATCCATCAAAACCTTGGGAAGTTCTGCTTTCCTGTGAAAACCATGCTTTTTTCTTAGTCCTACTTTTTCAAGAACGGGCCTCCAACTTCCGCAATTTAAATACAATTTTTTCCCGGTAGGCGTAGGAATTATTTTGTAAGTGAAATGATGTACGTGCCCCATTACAAGTATATCAACTTTATCTATTTCCTCTAAATTCCCATCGTACCCTATCATAAAATTTTTCCAATTTTTCTTTTCTTTCAAAATAGCTTTCGCCCATTTCTGAAGATAGTCGATCCTTCTGAGCTTTCTGAAAGTGTATATGGTTCTCACCAAGATCCTTCCAAGTTCCACACCACCAAATCTGTTCACAAACACTTTAGATAACCAATAGGTGTTTGGAAAAGTATTTTTCATCCACGTTTTTGCTTCTTTCGTTTTTAGCATGTCCAGAAAACTTCTTAACCAAATCTCTACCAAATCGATTCCAAGATCGTAAGCTTCAGTGACATACTCGAACCAGTGAAAAACGTCTAGAAGAGGTCTAACATTATCATAATCCCGCACAATGTCCTTTGGAGCAAAATTTATTACGTGTTCGTCAAAATTCACCATCATATATCTCGCTATAAAATCACCGAGTGGTGGAACTATTTTTTTATTCTTCTTGTCTAGAGAAAAACGGTTTATAGCGTCAAATTGGTTCCCATGAAGTACCAAAAGTCTATTCTGATGATCATAATAATATGGTAATATTTCGAAATGTTCAAATCTTTCCAACAAAGCTTTTTGAAGTTTTTCATTTTTGAAGATATGATAGTCGTGATTTCCTACTATGTAATAAATTTTATGTTTTTTAGAAAATCGCCTTAGCGTTTTAAAAATTTTTTGGTGCTTTCTCTCTATCTCATCCATAAGAGTCCCATCTAGGGTTTCTATTATTTCTTCGAAAGGTTTTAAACCCAACTCCTTCACTGCTCGACTTTCGAGTATCTCAAACCCGTCCCCTACTATGAAAAGCTCGACTTTCGGTTCTTCGGATACATCTTCTAAGAATTTATTCAATTCTTCATCGAAAAAAAAGTCATCCTTCGCTGATCCGTCTCCTATATGCAGATCACTCAAGAACACTCTTTTTATGGCCTCTCACCCCATTTTTCGAAAAAGTTTCCCAGTTCAATCACCAAACTGGTCGTGTTGAGAAACGCTTCTTCATCTTTCGGCACAATGTACGTTTCAAATTGCCTAACTTCTCGGCTATCTACTTCACCATCTTCAAGAACAACGATAGTGCAGAATCCTTTTAGCGTTTCTTTTTTGGTCTTTCTGACTTTGAAATACTCGCATTCAAACTCTTTGAAATTCTTAATCAGAAGATCATCGAAACTTCTTCTTTTCATAACTTTAAAGGCTTTTTCTATATGGAGCTCTCTGCCACGATCCCAATCGTACACTCTGTAAGTAACATCCGATGACTGTTGGATCTCAATAAGAAAACCACTCGGGCCCAACGCGTGAACAGTACCAGCAGGTAAAAAAACGAAGGTTTCAGGAAGAATTTTTAACTTTTTCAAGGCGTTATTCCAATTCTTTGTCGAGAGAGCCTTTTTTATCTTTTCAGGATCTTCGCCAATAGCTATCTGCCCTTCCTCTACAAAGTACCAAGCTTCGGTTTTCCCCCAAGGTTCTCCTTCCAACAACCTTGCTTCTTCATCGTTTGGATGAACTTGTACAGAAAGCCATTCTTCTGCCGAGATGAGTTTCACAAGAATCGGAAAGCGCGGGAAAACTTTTCCTAGGATCCTTTCCATATCTTCATTGAGATCAATCCCTTCTTCAGTTTCAGTTATGAAGAGAGGATGTCCCGAAAGCAACCACACTTCACCTATTCTCTCTTCAGAACCGAACATCTCTCCGAGGCGTTTGCTACCCCATATTTGTTTCCTCAATTGTGGAAGAACTTTTATCGTCATTCTGAATAACCTCCCACTCTTATTTCTCCATCTCTGTAATAAAAAATCACTTTAGTGATACTCTTTTCTACACGGAAAATCTTGTCGAGCATGATGATCTCGACGCCCGGATACACAACGTCCTTGACGATAACGGAAGCACTCTTCGCCATTTCCTCTGCTACTCTGTTCAACTCTTTGAGTTCTTGTTCGTTTTTTTGAATGGACTCTCTGAGGTTTATTAGGGTGTTGTTCACCCTCTTCAAGATCTCTTCCTTGTCGGGAGGAAACTTATCTTTCAGTGTGCTATGCAGTTTTCTGAGTTCTATAAGGAGCTTTGTCAACTTCTTAACGTTCTCTTTGTCAAGTGAAATCTGTGCAGAAATGAGTTTCATCTTCTCGTTTATCGTCGGGTCGACTCCAACCTCCACTTGTGTTTTGATACCTATAGGAGAGCCTAGCTGATACGTTTCAATCTTTACTCGGGCAATGGTCGTACCCCCTCTTATACTTCCTTTACTACCTGTCACCATCACAGTGTGCGCTTTTATAAGGGAATTTTCGATGCTCTTTTCTACCACTATCTCCTCTGCTTCCACTTCTGCGCTCTCTATGAAAGCGGCCTTAACGGTCTTTTTAGCTTTTAGAAAGGCTTTATTTCTTCCCTTCACCCCTGCTACCGTGATGCTCCCGTTGAAAGAAATAACCGTTGCAGCTTCTACCACGCCTTTTATCGTTATATCTTCCTGGGCTTTCACCACAAAATCAGGTTTCACGTCTCCTTTTACGACTACTTTTCCGGGGAAATCTATGTTTCCAGTGGAATAATCGACCACATCTACCTCCAGGGTATCGTAAACATGTATAGTACCGTTGCTTTCTATCGCCAAGATACCACTTCTCGTAGCTATTATTTCGTTGTCCTTTACAGTTACATTATATCCAAGATGATATTCAGGAAGTTTTCCTGGTTTCGGTTTCACAGAATTTCCAAACACGTCTTTTCCTTCCTTACCCGGAGTGGGAGGGACAATTCTGGCTATCGTTTCTCCCCTTCTCACAATGAGTCTTTGCTTTGCCGGAATTTCTCTGAGATCAACTTTCTTCGAACCTTGAAAGGTTTCCTCCTCATTCGGTTTCTTCAGCAGTTCTATTCTTCCATCCTCTCCATCTATAGGAGGAGTACCCTTTGCTATAAGAACAGGCGTGTTGAAAACTGGAGAGGTCGAAAGTTCGTCGATCACTTCCTCTTTTATCCCGTATCTTATACCAGCAGAGTACAAAACGTTTAACAACTCCTCTTTTGAAAGAAAGGGTTCATCGGGTCTTTCTTTTCTCAAAATGACATAGGCCTGCATTCTATCTTCCGAAACTGAAATTTCCACCTTCATTGTCCCCCTCATTTCACCACGGATTTGCTTCCAAAAATTCTTTCATAGCTTTTAGAGCCCTATTTGCAAGCAATTTTCTCCGTTCGAATTTTCCACGAGTTCTATCATGAAGAGGTGGTAAAAGACCAAAATTTGCGTACATTGGTTTCAAATTACCTTCAACCCTTTCTATTATATAACTGAAAAGCGCTCCCATCATTGTTTCTTCGGGGAGTTTCAACGGCGGAAGCCCATGTAGAATTCTGTTCACATTGTAAGCTACATATATCCCGGACGCAGCCGATTCCATATATCCTTCCACACCGGTGATCTGACCTGCAAAGAACACATTCGGATGCCTTTTCGATCGAAAGAAAACGTCGAGCACTTTTGGAGAATTTATATAAATATTCCTGTGCATAACGCCATATCGAACAATCTCAGCGTTTCTAAGACAAGGGATCTTCTTCAAAACTTTTTTCTGTTCCCCCCATTTTAATCTCGTTTGGAATCCAACAAGGCTATAAAATTTCCCGTCTTTGTCTTCCCTTCTGAGTTGGACGACAGCGTAAGGTTCTTCCCCCGTTCTTGGATCCACCAACCCGGTGGGTCTCAACGGCCCATATCTCAGAGCATCTTTCCCACTCCGTGCTATCTCTTCTATCGGTTGACATCTTTCGAAGAGAAGTCTCCTGTCAAAATCCTCCATCTCTATAACTTCGGCTTCAACGAGGGCTCTCCAGAGTTCTTCGTATTCTTCTTTGGTGAGAGGACAATTTATGTAGTCTTTCCCTTTCCCGAATCTATCTCCCCAGAAAGCACAGCTCATGTCTATCGATTCGAAGGTTACAATGGGAGAAACCGCATCGAAGAAAAATAGAAAATCTTCTCCCAAAAATTCTTTCAAGAAAGATAGAAAACTTTCCGAGGTGGCGGGCCCCGTTGCTATCACCCATATTTCCTCACTCGGATTGAATTGGACAACTTCTTTTCTTACGATTTCAACAGTTTCCAGACTTTCGATGACCTTCGTTACTTCTTTCGCAAATACATTTCTGTCAACAGCCAAAGCTTTTCCAGAGGGAACACGAGCTTTTTCAGCTGCTTCAAGAGTCACTGACCCCATCATTTTCATTTCAGCTTTCAAAAGACCTTCAGCATTGGTTAGATCCTCCGATTTGAGAGAATTGCTACAGACAAGTTCTGCAAAATATCCCGTTTTATGTACTTCCGTCATTTTCAAAGGTCTCATTTCGTAGAGTCGCACTCTTACATTCCTTTTCCCGAGGTTGTACGCAACTTCAGAACCTGCAAGTCCTGCTCCGATGACATTAACTATCACTTTTTTCACCCCAAGTTTTTCTCAGCGATAAAGAGATTCCCATTGTTGAAAGTTTTCACTTCGAACTTATCTGTTACCTTGTGGATTATATAAAGACCATATCCCCCTTCTCTCGGATTTTCTAAATCGGGAGGAAGAGGTTTTAGTTTGGCAGGATCAACAGGATTTCCGAAATCTCTCACAAGTATAGAAAAAGAGTCACCCCTAATTACATAACTTATGATTATTTTTTTCGTCTCATTACATTTGTAAGTATGCTGGATCACATTGGCTAGAATTTCTCCCAAAACGATTTCCATGTCTACAATCACGCTGTCTGGAGAACCGTTCAAAATCAAAAAATTACGCATGGCAGAACGTGCAACTCTTATATACGATTTTTTGGAAGGAATCGTAAGAACGATGAAATCGTTCAATTTCAGCCCTCCTTCAACAGCAAAAAAGCTTCTATTGGAATCCGTGGTGAAATGAGTGTTTCTTTTTCAAATTCAAGAATTTTTTTGAAAGCCTCCTCTTCTTCTAGCTTCATATGTTTCGCTACTTCAAACAAGCTTTTACTTCTCAAAAAGATCTTCACTACCTCCGGTATATCGATATGTAAAGAGAAATCGTAGTTGTTGAGATCTTCGTAAACTGCTACCCCATGATCAAGATATTTATTCATCATCAGAGCTTTCCTCACAGCCTCATGAAGATCTTCCTCTGGATCCGAAAAAACAACCTTTCCATCTTCACCTATCCTCGGTAAAGAAATACCCGAAGGTGCAATTCCCACGTCGAAATCTCCCGCATTGTAAACTGCATCTACAAGATTGGAAAACATCATCCTTAAAGAGAGTCGATTTTCAAGGTTCCTCGATCGCATGATGAAGATTCTTTTCCCCACTCGCCAACTTTCTGAAAGAACATCCACCAATTTCTCTACTTCTTCATTGTACCATCGAATCTTCTGAAGTTCGTAGTTCAAAAGGTCTGCAAGTATATCGTACGGCTCGATCCTTGATTCCGTGAAAACAGCAATTGGTCCTAAAATAGTCTTCACAGGAAAGCAAACCACCTCACCTTTTATAGGAACACTCGACTCGAGCACCATTCTTGAAGTTTCCAAAACAAATATCTCAGGAAGATTCAAGCCATTCCAGATGATCTTATCACCATCACTCAGCGTAACGTTGTTTGGAAGCCTCAACATGTTTCCTCACCCTTCTCTCCAAAAAACTGAACACACACCCACAGTAATTTTGCCTATAAATTTGCAACTCCTTTGAAAGCCTCACGCCCTCTTGATAAGCCCCACCTTTTCTGAAGTTTTTGAAATAAAACTTCACTCCGTATTTCTTTTCGAGAGTTTTTCCAATCTTTTCTATCATTGAAAGATTCTTTTTCGGACTTGCAAGAAGAGTGGTAGAAAACGAATCATAACCTCTTTTTTGGGCTTCTTGAGCCGTTCTTTCTAAAAGAAAGCTTATACATTTCTCACATCTCTCACTACCTTCACCAAGATCTTTATAAGCTTTTACAACGGAATACCATTTTTTAACTTCTTCAACAGAATACTCTCCGTACGAGACATCAAGGGAAAAATAACGTGCAACATCTTCAACAGCTCTTTTCCGCTTTTCATATTCTAAAGGTGGTTGAATGTTCGGGTTATAAAAGAAAAACTCCACATTTTTTATATGGAAAAGAGTTGTTAGAAGATCGGGAGCACAACAAACGTGTATCAGCATACTTCCACCTCAGAACAGTTTTGAAGAATCCAGAAGTAACGTCACTGGTCCATCATTGACCAGATGAACATGCATGTGGGCTCTGAATACACCTTCTTTCACACTTATGCCTTTCTTCTTCAAAAAATCAACGAATTTCTTGTAAAGTTCATAGCCTTTCTCCGGAGGAGCAGCTTCTGTGAAAGACGGCCTTTTCCCTCTTCTACAATCTCCATAAAGTGTAAATTGAGAAACCACAAGAATCTCTCCGCCAATATCCATCACCGAGAGATTCATCTTACCCTCTTCATCTTCGAATATTCTGAGCCCAGAAATTTTTTCTGCAAGCCATTTACAATCCTCTTCCGTATCATCTCTTCCCACACCCACAAAAACAAGAATCCCCTTTCCAATGGCTCCCACCGTTTCTTCATCTACCGTTACACGAGCTTCTTCCACCCTTTGAACAACTGCCCTCATTGCACCACCCTTTCCACATCCAAAACATATCTGTAAGTTTTGAGCCTGGTGATGAACTCTTCTAATTCAGCAGTATTGGAGATCTTTATATGAAGCTGAACGAGGATAGGATCCTTTGCTTTCAAAGTTTTTATTCCCACGAATTCTGCCCCTAAATTTGTAACCCGGTCTATCAAACTGGGGAGATTCTTCTCAGAATCCAAAACCACTCTCAAATAGGCATCAAACATTTCAGATGTTTCAAGGTTCCACTCCGCTGGAAAGATCTTTTCTTGAGGGACACTCTTGAGATTTTTACAATTTCTTCTGTGGATTGTCATACCTCTTTTGCTGACAACGGCTACTATGGGATCACCTTTGATTGGATTGCAACACCTTGCAATATGAAACTCTATGCTTTCTATGCCATCAACTTTCACGAGATTTTGAGATTTCGATGTCTTTTTTCTTGTCTTTTTTCTAACGATCATCTTTTTTCCAATGATAGCCTCTATTAAGTCTTGTGTGGTGATACTACCTTCCCCGACTTTCATGAAGAAATCTTTTTCAGAATAAGAAGTCAAATATCGTTTGATCCCTTCGGATTGCAACACTTCTTCGAGAGATTTTCCAAGTTTACGGGAGATTCTTCTTAGGATTTCCCTTCCTCTTTCAACGAGTTCTGGAGCCAACTTTTCCTTTAAAAACCTTCTTATTTTCGCGCGTGCACTGTGAGTTCTGGCGTACTTCAACCAGTCTACACTTGGACCGGAAGAGTTTTTGTTCACTATGATCTCCACAACGTCTCCATTTTTCAGTTTGTAATCAATAGGAACAATCTTACCATTCACCTTGGCTCCGCTGTAATGATGCCCCACTTCTGTGTGTATCGCGTACGCAAAATCTATTGGCGTTGATCCTTTTGGAAGGTGAATAATGTCTCCTTTCGGTGTGAAGACAAAGACTTCATCCATCTGCAGTTCTTTTTTTATATCCTCAAACTCTGTAAATCCTTGTGCAAGTTCCTTTCTCCATTCCAACAACCTTTCAATCCATTCTTTGGCCGTTCTTATGTCGGGCTTTTCTTTGTATATCCAATGGGCAATCAAACCATACTCTGCCTCTTTGTGCATTTCCTCATCTCTTATCTGTATCTCCAAAGGTTCTCCGTAACCCGTTATCACCGTTGTATGCAGAGATCTGTAACCATTGGATTTCGGTGCGGCTATGTAATCTTTGAACCTGCCTGGAAGAGGTTTCCAAAGATTGTGGACTATTCCAAGGACGGTGTAACAACTCGTAACATCCTTGACAATCACTCTAAGTGCTATCAAGTCATATATTTCCTCGAATCTCTTCCCTTTCTCTTTCATCTTTCGCCAGATACTGTAGTAGTGCTTGTATCTTCCTTCTACACGCGCCTTCACTTTATGCTCTTCGAGAGCGCTTCTTAAAATCTCAATGTATTCGTTTGTTCTTTTTTCTCTTTCCTTTCTTTTTTCCGCAACCAGTTCTTTTATCTTGTAATATTCTTCAGGATGGAGAACTTTGAAAGCGAGGTCTTCGAGTTCAGATTTTATAGAGTATATCCCAAGCTTGTGAGCCAATGGAGCGTATATTTCTAACGTTTCGTAAGCTTTGTACCTTTTCTTCTCTGGATCCTGAACGTAGTGTATTGTTCGCATGTTATGCAGTCTGTCCGCGAGTTTAACAAAAATTACCCT
This sequence comes from Thermotoga sp. KOL6, assembly GCF_002866025.1. Classification (NCBI taxonomy): domain Bacteria; kingdom Thermotogati; phylum Thermotogota; class Thermotogae; order Thermotogales; family Thermotogaceae; genus Thermotoga; species Thermotoga sp. KOL6. Next base: position 513,229 of record NZ_LNDE01000002.1, on the reverse strand, counting down.
CATGTCTTCGGCCATGGCAAGGAACATTTTTTGAATGGTTTCTATCCTCTTTCGAGAATCATGATCGGGTCCAATGGGAGCATTTATGTTACTCACTTTGGTCACACCGTCAACTATCCTCGCGATTTCCGGGCCAAAGAGTTTTTTTATTTGATCGACACTAACATTTTCACCATCTTCGACTGTGTCGTGAAGAAGAGCAGCCACCAACGTGATGACATCTACACCCAATCCTGCCAAAATCTTTGCAACTTCTACAGGATGAGTGATAAAAGGTTCCCCAGAGAACCTTTTTTGCCCCTCGTGAACGATCCACGCAAATTCATAGGCTTTCGCAAGCAACCTTTTTTCTTCCTTTGAGAAGTTCTTTTTTCCAAGGGATTCTAGTTCCTTGACAACAGATCTAGACTCAGCCTCCAAATCTGCTCTCTTCAGCATACTATTCCACCACCAGTACTCTCCGTTTGAAAAAAATTATAGCACGGGAGAGGGACATAAGCCGGATTCTGTTGAGGGTGGCCATCAATCTAGGGTGTGCGTTACCGCACACCTCAAGCGGCCAACCCGGGGGAATTGGGGGAGCGACCCAACCCCCTGCTTGGCCTTGCTCAAGGTGGGGGTTACCAAGCCATCGGGTTGCCCCGATGCTGGTGGGCTCTTACCCCACCGTTCCACCCTTGCCCTCATCGGGCGGTCTTCTTCTCTATGGCCCTGTCCGAGGGTTACCCCTCCCGGGCGTTACCCGGCACCCCGCTCCAGAGTCCGGACTTTCCTCAGGAGACGCGAGTGTGCGTCCCCGCGGCCACCTGTCCCTCTCCCTAGTTAATAGACTTCCCACCTTTCAACGATGTTCCGACGAACAAAGCAACGAGGGTTAAAATCCCACCAAAGAACTGAAAAGTAGACAACCTCTCCTCTAGTAAGATGAAAGACAACAGAGTTGAAATGAACGGTTGTGTCATGTAAACAAGTGCCGTGGCATTGTTTCCAATTTCTTTTTGATATCGCATTTGCCAAAATATCCCTAAAAACGTGGCAAGGATTCCACTGTATAAACCAACGAGTAAAGAACCAGACGAGATCTTCCAGTGTCGATTCAAACTAAAAACAAGATTGACTCCTGCCACCGTTGCAAATTGCCAAAAAAGCATGTTTTCTTCCTTCTCTGATCTTGAAAATTTCGTGATAAGAACCACATGAAGTGCAAACAAAATCGCACAAAAAACCTGAAAGAGATCGCCCAAAGAGAAACCACGCGTTCCACCCGTGAGAATATAAATTCCCAAAACGCCAAGCAAGAAGGATAGAAGATGATATCTCTCTAACTTTTCCTTTTCTAACAAAAACGCAAACACCGGTACAAGAAAAACAAAACTCGATATGATGAATCCGCTCTTCGTAGCACTGGTGAGTTTCAAACCCCATATTTGAAAAATGTAAGACCCACAGAGAACAATTCCTAATGCAAACCCTTTGAAAAATTTTCCGAATCCGAAAACCAATAATGAAAAAACAGCTGCACTTCCAAATCTAATGGTATTGTAGGCAAACGGCGAAATCTCCAAAACAACCAACTTCTGAAGAGGAAAAGTTGAACCTTGAATTGCTGCAGTTAAAAGGAGAAATAAGAGTGCCTTATTTCCCCGCCACATCGAGTGCCTCCACCAAGACGCTGGGAGATATTGTGCGAGTGGATACCTTGACATCGTTTCCTACGTGAGTGACCTTCTTCAAAAAGTCAAGAAAGTTCCCGGAAATTGTGATGTCTTCAACACCGTGCATTATCTCTCCATTCTCAACCCAGTACCCTTTTGCAAACAAAGAGAATTCTCCGGATACCGAATTTGCTCCCGCATGCATTCCTTCGACCTCCGTGATAACAACTCCTTTCCCCATCATGCGTAGGAGATCCTCGAAGGAATTTTCACCAGGTACAAGTATCAGATTAACTGGTGTTATTCTGCCCTCAAAGCTGTTTCCTGTGGGTTTCACTCCTTCTTTCCGAGCGGTTTTCAGGTTGTGGAGAAACGTTTTCAAAACACCACTCTCAAGAATGTGTTTTTCCGACGTCGGGACTCCTTCATCATCAAAAGGTACACTGTAAAGTCCATTCGGATGATAAGGAACATCTTTTATATTGATAACGGAGTTTCCCACTTGACTTCCGAGCCTTCCCTTTAGAGGAGAAAGGTTCTTTTGAACGTTTTCCGCAGAAATCATGGGCACGAACATTTCCATTAGATCGAGTAAAGCGGTGTTTCTCATTAACACGGGATATTTGCCGGATTTTATTGGCTTTGATCCAATGAGGGAAATGGCTTCTTTTGCAGCTCGTGAACCCACCTCTTCGGGAATCAGATTCTGAGGAGATCTCGAAACTTCGAACCAAGATCCTGAGCGGGGATTCGTATCCTTTGCTACAGTCATCGTAAAGAGAAATCCTCCATCCATCCTTGCTTCAACGTCGAGCCCCAACGTATTCGACAAGTGCTTTCTCATAACAATATCCCTGTACATCACAAGAGGAACCATGGCAATACGTTCATCCTTTGATGCACTTTCGTGGGCTCGTTTGGCAATTTCCATTTTCTCTTTCACAGAAAGCTTTTCGAATTCTCCCAAATAAGTTTTCATAGAACTATACTCTCCACCTTCAAAGAAGAACTCCTCCTCTTCACTATCCTTCACTTGGAGGTTGCTCAACGCTTCTTCAAGGCATTTCTCAGGATCTTCCAAAATTTGCGTTCTGAAAGAACCCACCTTACCATCTTTTAACACGTTTATTTCCACATTGAATCTTCCAGCATCTGTGTACTGATCTAACTCCCCATTTGCCAATCGAAGAGAGAATTCTTTCATTTCGTTGAACCTTATCTGAGCTTCAACTCCTTTTCTTTTCGCAGCCGAAAACAATTTATCTTTGAATTCCTCCAGAGTCATTTATTTCGCCCCCCTACTACGATTTCTTTAACTCTTATCGTAGGTTGCCCCACGTCTGCGGGCACAGAACCTGAGAAAGAACCGCACATTCCTTGATCACGAGCCAGATCGTTTCCCACCATGTCTATTTTTTGAATGATCTCGTGCCCTTTCCCTATCAAAGTTGCTCCCCTCACTGGCTTTGTGATTCTTCCTTTCTCGATGAGATACGCTTCAGAAACGGCGAAATTGAACTCCCCTGTTGCAGGATTCACAGAACCGCCTCCCATTGTTTTTGCGTAGAGTCCGTATTCTGTTGCGGAGATGATCTCTTCAGGATGGTAATCACCTGGAAGAATGAAAGTATTGCTCATTCGGGAAGTAGGTGGAAATGTGTAATCTTGCCTTCTACCACTTCCTGTGCTTTTCATTCCCATCCTTCTTCCTCCAAGCTTGTCAACAAGATATCCAACGAGTACTCCTTTGTCTATGAGCAGCGTCCTTTGGGTGGGGGTCCCCTCATCATCTATGTTCGCAGACCCCCAACCGTTTGGGATCGTCGCATCATCGACAGCGGAAACACACTCCGCTGCCACTTTTTGACCCAGTTTTCCCGCAAAGACAGAGGCTCCTTTCGCCACTGAAGTCGCTTCGAGCCCATGGCCGACAGCCTCATGGAAAATCACACCACCAAAGCCGTTAGCTATTACGACGGTCATCTTTCCGGCAGGCGCAGGCTCGGCTTCAACCATTCTTGTAGCTATTCTCGCAGCCTTTCTTGCTGCCTCTTCTACATCTATTCTCTCGAAGAACTCGAACCCCATACCCGCTCCGGGACCGTAGAATCCCCTTTCGAGAACACCATCTTTCTCTGCTACAGCATTTATCATGAGTCTCGTCTTAACACGGCGATCTTCTGCCCACGTTCCTTCAGTGTTTGCAACCAATATCTCCTGATCGTAATCCCAATACCAAACAACGACTTGCTTTATAAGATCGGAGTACGTCTTTGCAGCATGGTATGCTTTCTTCATAACGGAGACTTTCTCTGTTTTTTCCACTTCGTTTGGGGATATAATCACAACGTGTCTCTCTTTTCGCTTGGTCTTGTTAAAATTGAAAACGAGATCTTCCACCTTTGTCTCCCCTAGAGCTTCACCTACTTTTTTTGCAACGTTCAGCAGATTTTCTCTCGAAAGATCATTCGTGTAGGCATAGACTGCTTTGGTTCCCAAAAATCCTCTTATTCCTACTCCCACAATTTCACCGCTTGTTGCTTGTTCCACTTTTCCATCCTTCAATTCGAAACGATTTTCATGCTTTCTTTCGAAGAACAATTCGGCAAAATCTCCACCGTTTTTCAAAACAGCTGTTAAAACATCTCTGATGATTCCTTCACTGAGCACAACAACCCCTCCTTTCCTCTCTTTCATTATACTACCTTGTTCGTTCTGCTAACTAATTCATCGATTCGATATCTTTTTGGATTAGAATAGTGTATAGGAGGTGAGAATATGAAAAAAAATCTTCTTATGTTTCTGTCTGCCCTAGCTATAGCAACTGTGGCAAGTGCTTCAAACTACGTGTTGATTGTATACTCGGAACCGTTTTCTCAAGTGTTCGTAAATGGAGAATACGTAGGAATGGTTGACATCACCGGTAAAATAGAAATCTCTCTGGATTCATCCGGAAAGTTCATTGTAACCGTGGAAAAGAGCTGGTATCTTCCTTTCGAAGGAGAGATAATTATCACAAGTCCAGGTAAATACTTTGTATTCGCTCATCTGAGGGAAGCAGGCGCCATTCGAGTATTTTCGAATGTTTACCCACTCGAGGTGTTCTCAGAAGGAATGTATTTAGGAAAGATATACAGTGTAAAAGATGTTTTGTACGCTCCTGCAGGAACAGTTACGCTTACTTTCAGAGCTGAAGGATACAAAGAAAAAACTGTAACTCTTCATATAACACCACGAAGCGAAAGAACGGTGAACATATTTCTGGAAGAAAAAGAGCTCGAGCTGAACTTAAAGATAGAGCCAGAAACTTTTTCTCCAAACGGTGATTGGTACAACGATACTACAAACTTCTATATCTACCTTTCCAAGCCAGCCCATCTGAAGATAGAGGTATTCGATTATCAAGGGACTGTCGTCTGGACACGCGAAATCGAAGGTTCAGAGGGCACAAATCGAATTGTATGGAATGGGAAAGATGTTCCAGATGGAAGATATAGGGTAAAAGTGACCGCGATAACAGACACCGAAATTCAGTCTGTGGAGCAAGAAGTAAAAATAGACAGAAGTGAGTACACATATTTCAAAGAAATCTTCATAGGATCAACTCTGATGGCGGTACTCTTACTGTTGTTGATTCACTAACCTCTCCCCGATATCAAATAAACGTAAACAACGTATATTGCGAAAAGAACAATTCCTTCTAACCTGGAAATTCTCTTCTTAGAGAGTGCAAACACGAAAATCAAGATGGATGTTGCAAGCAAAAATCCCAAGTCCATGGAATAGCTTGGGACATCTACTGTAAGCTTACTAAAGAGAGAACTCGTTCCCAATATGAGCAGGATGTTGAAGATATTACTTCCGACGATGTTCCCAATCAGAATATCACTTTCTTTTTTTACCGTAGAGACGATACTAACCATCAATTCTGGTAAAGAGGTACCAACGGCAACGATCGTGAGTCCTACAAAAGCTTGAGACAAATTGAATCTTTTGGCTATCCTCACAACGTTTTCTATCGCAAGATTACCACCGAACCATAGAGCAAAGATCCCCAGAATGATCATAAATACAGAGAATAAAACGCTTTTTTGTTCCTTTATTTCTTTCAACTCTTCTTCAACAACTTCTCTGGCGGATGTTACCAGATAGTACATGAAGATCGCCATGAAAGAGAGGAAGACTACCCCATCGTTCCACGAAAGAGAATAGTTTTTTAAGAAAAGGGCAATGAAAGAAATAGTTGCGAGTATCATAAATGGCAGTTCTGCTTTTATCGTACTCTTTTTCACAGGGATTGACCTGAAAAACGATGCTAATCCAAGACACAAACCAACGTTTGCGAGATTACTTCCTACCACGTTGGAAATAGCGATACTCGTGTATCCTTTAAAAGCCGAGACAAGAGAGGAAACGAGTTCTGGCAGTGAGGTCCCAAAAGCTACTATTGAAAGGCCTACTATGAGTTTGGAAACCCCCAATCTCATTGCAAGAAAAGAAGCTCCACTAACGAGCCAGTTCGCTCCGAGTATCAATATAGCGATTCCTACTGATGTGAGAAGGAACTCCAAATTCCATCACTCTCCTATTATCTTCACGAGAACTCTTTTCGGTCTCATACCATCGAACTCACCGTAGAAAACTTGTTCCCAAGGGCCGAGATCTAATTTTCCATCGGTGATCGCTATTACAACTTCTCTTCCCATTATAGTTCTCTTTAAGTGAGCATCTGCGTTATCTTCTCCTGTATCGTTGTGTCTGTACTGAGAATAAGGTTTCTCAGGAGCGAGCTTTTCCAACCACACTTCAAAATCATGATGGAGACCCGGTTCATCATCGTTTATGAACACGCTCGCAGTGATATGCATAGCATTACACAGAAGAAGCCCTTCTTTTATTCCACTTTCTTTCACGCACTCCTCTAGTAAAGGAGTTATATTTATGAACTCTCTTCTCTTTTTTGTGTGAAACCACAGTTCCTTTCTGTAAGATTTCATTTTTCTTCCTCCTCTACTATTACAAAATCTATTTCTCCACGTATTTTGTCTGCCCTCACGACTTTGGCTTTGAGTATATCTCCCAATCTGAAAGTCTTTCCTTTCCTTCTTCCCACCAGCATGTTTCTCGTTTCATCGTAATAGTAATAGTCGTCCAGCGTGGAAATATGTACGAGACCAGAAATACTCTTCTCCGGTATTTCCACAAAAAGGCCAAACTTGGTAATGTTGGTCACAACAACTTTGAACACTTCTCCAATATAACGGGAGATGTACTCGACTTTTTTCATGGCTATAAGATCCCATTCCGCCTCGTCAGCCACTCTCTCTCTACGACTACAATGCCTTGCTATCTTCGGAAGGATCTTAGAAAATCTGTCTATCTGTTCCGGTGTGAAGTATCCTTCCTGCTCGAGATAGAGCTTAAGCAATCTATGAACAACCAAGTCGGGATATCTCCTGATAGGAGAAGTGAAGTGCGTATAGGCATAAGATGCAAGGCCAAAATGACCGATGTTCACAGCAGAGTACATTGCCCTTTTCATCGATCGAACAAGTAGTCTCTCCACACTCCCCCTCAACGGATGATCCTTCACTTTCTCAAGAAGTTTCTGAAGCATTCCAGGATGCACGTTGTGCGAGAATTTTGCTTTTATTCCCATTGCTTCAAGATAGTTTTTCAATTGAAAGATCGTTTCGGGATCCGGTTCCTCATGGACTCGATACACAAAGGGAAGACCGGCGTGATCGAAGATCTCAGCTATCGTTTCATTTGCCTTTATCATGAATTCCTCTATCAATCTCTCTGCAACACCTCTTTTTCTCGGTACAATATCAACAACTTGACCATTTTCGTCCTGAATAACCTTCACTTCGTCACTCTCTATATCGAGGATCGCCCCCCGTTTTCTCCTCGCTTCACGAAGAATCCCTGCGAGTTCTACTGCGTTGTGAATGAGATCTTTAAAAGGTTCGTACTCTACCACCGAGGAAGGCTCTCTCAAAAATTCGTTCACTCTTTCGTATATCATTCTTTTTTTGCTTCTTATCACACTGGGAAACACATCGTATCTCACCACATATCCTTCTTTATCAATTTCCATTTCCACGCTCATCGTCAGTCTGTCTTTTCCTTCTACAAGACTGCAAATTCCGTTGGAGAGTTTGAAAGGAAGCATAGGTATGACCGTGTCTATCAAGTAAACACTCGTGCCCCTCTTAAAAGCTTCTTGATCTAACGCAGATCCCTCTTTTACATAGTGAGAAACATCGGCTATGTGGACACCTAGAAGATAATTCCCGTTAGGGAGCTTTTCTACGGAAATGGCGTCGTCGAAGTCTTTTGCATCTTCTCCATCTATGGTAACGATGACTCTATCTCTAAGATCCCTCCTTCCTTTGAGATCACCTTTCCGTACTCTTGAAGGTATGGCATTTGCCTCTCTTATCACCTCTTCTGGGAACTCACCTGGTTCGGGCAGATCGTGCTTTACAATCACACTCGGAAGATCAATAGAAGGATCGTCAAGATCTCCAAGAACTTTTATTATCTTGGCCTCGGGATTTCGACCAGGAGAGGGATATTTGAGAATTTCCGCTATAACCTTCTGATTCGGCTTGGCACCGTCTATATTTTCAGGTGACACATAAAAATCGTAGGCAATCTTTGGATCATCCGGTATGACAAAGCCAAAAGTTCCCTTATGGTCAAAAACACCTACTATCCTTCTCAAGCCTCTTTCAAGGACCTTCACAACACGTCCTTTTGGAAGGCCCCGCCAAGTTCCCGTTATTTCAACCACAACTTTATCTTTGTGAAGAGCATATTTTGTATCCTCGATCGGAACTACTATTTCTTCGAAATCATCGGTAATAACGAACGAAACGTACCCACTGCGCGTGAACTCTATCGTACCAACTTTCAGATCATCTCCCAATTTTCTGTATTTTCCCTTGCTGTCTCTGAAAATCTTCCCTTCTTTTTCCAGTCTTTTGACAACTTCTCGTACTTTTCTCCTCTTCTCTCTAGTTTTTGCTTTGAATTTCTTGTACAACTCTTTCAACACCATAGGTTTGTAATCATCCGAAAGTATGAATCTTTCCACGTCCTTTTTCAGACTCATTCACTCACCTTCTTTATTTTTATTTAGTTCTGAAGAGTCGATCACCGGCATCTCCAAGACCGGGAATTATGTAGCCATGATCGTTCAATCTCTCATCCAACGCCGCCACGTAGATTTTCACATCGTCGTGATGTTTTTCCACAGCTTCTACTCCTTCCGGTGCGGCGATCAATGCAACAAGGGTGATCTTTTTTGCTCCGTTTTTCTTTAAAATCTCCAGAGCTTTTATAGAGGAAACACCTGTTGCCAGCATGGGATCTAAGAGGAACACTTCTTTACTGCCATCGAGAGTGGGAAATTTCGCGTAATATTCCACTGCTTGAAGAGTCTCAGGATCCCTATATATTCCAATATGCCCAACAGAAGCATTTGGTAGCAATTCCAATATACCATCGGCCATCACAAGCCCTGCTCTGAGAATGGGAACTACGACGATATCTTTGTCGTTTATACGATATCCGACGGTTTTCGTCAAAGGGGTTTCTACCTCTATTTCTTCACATTTCAAATGACGGGTCGCTTCGTAAGCAAGGAGAAGTGTTATCTCTTTCAACAACTCTCTGAATTCCTTCGGTCCAGTATTTTTGTCTCTCATAATTGTGAGCTTGTGTTTTATAAGAGGATGATCTACCACAACGAGATTTTTCATATTTCCACCCCTTCGATTTTGTTCCGATAGAGAGGAAACCTTTCGCAGAGGTCTTTCACCCTTTTAGAAATCTCTTCACGAACACCGGGATCAACCGTTCCTTCGTCATCGATCACATGTGAAAGTGTGTGATCTATCAATTCCGCTATCTCCACCATTTCTGGTTCTCCCATACCGCGCGTTGTGATCGCAGGTGTTCCTATCCTTATCCCACTGGCAACAAAGGGCGATCTTTTCTCGTTGGGAATCGTGTTTTTGTTGACTGTGATTCCACAACTTTCTAGAGCTTTCTCAGCTGCCTTTCCCGTGATACCTTTTTCCGTTAGATCAACGAGGAGAAGGTGAGTATCGGTACCTCCAGAAACTATCCTGTAGCCTCTTCCCTGCAATTCTTCCGCCATCTTTTTCGCGTTTTTCACAACCTGACGTTGATACTCTCTAAATTCCTCTGTCATCGCTTCTTTGAAACAAACTGCTTTTGCGGCGATCACATGCATGAGGGGTCCTCCTTGGATACCCGGAAACACGGTTTTGTTTACTGCTTTGGCAATTTCAGGAACGTTAGTGAGAATTAGGCCACCACGCGGTCCTCTGAGAGTTTTATGGGTCGTCGACGTTACAACATGTGCGTAGTCTACTGGATTCGGGTGTATTCCAGCCGCTACAAGTCCTGCAAAATGAGCCATATCGACCATCAAATAAGCTCCTACTTCATCTGCTATTTCTCTGAACCTAGCAAAATCTATAGTTCTGGCGTAAGCACTTCCACCCGCCACTATTACTTTTGGTTTGTGTTCCAACGCGAGTCTTCTCACTTCGTCGTAATCTATCATCTCCGTTTCAAGATTCACACCGTAGTGAACTACCTTGAACAGTTTCCCAGAAAAGTTTACAGGTGCTCCATGTGTCAAGTGTCCCCCGTGCGACAGAGACATTCCCATGATCGTATCACCAGGCTCTGCCAGTGCCAGATAAACGGCCATGTTGGCCTGGGATCCAGAATGAGGCTGGACATTCGCAAACCTTGCACCAAAAAGTTTCTTTGCTCTCTCTATTGCAAGTTCCTCAGCTTTGTCCACCCATTCACATCCACCGTAGTATCTTCTTCCCGGGTATCCTTCTGCGTACTTGTTGGTGAGCATGCTACCCATGGTTTCTATAACAGCCAAGGAAGCGAAGTTCTCAGATGCTATCAACTCAATACCATATTCCTGCCTTTTCAGCTCGTTCACTAAAACCTCATAAATTTCTGGATCGATTTGCTTTACATGTTTCCACACAAAAATCACCTCACTCAACGGTGTATTCTGTTCCCCGTGGTGTATCCTTCAAGTTGATACCGATCTTTTTCAGCCGTTCTCTGATTTCATCAGAAAGATCATACTTCTTTTCTTTCCTCAACATTTCTCTAACATCTATAAGAATCTTTATCAATTCTTCATTGGCTACTTCTTTCTTCTCTTCGTTCAAGTCAAAAAGCCCCAAAACAGGGCCAAATTCCCTCCTAATAAGATGGTAATAGAGAAGCGCACCCTCACGATCGTTGTTATCCATTGCTCTGCTCAACCCTTTTACGAGTTCAAACAAAATTGAAACCGCCACAGGAGTGTTGAAATCATCGTCAAGAGCCTCTATGAATTTGTTCACGTATTCTTCGTAAACAGAATTTCTTTTGGGAATGCCAACTTCTCCAGTGTTCTCGTATCTTCTGAGAACTTCCCATACGCGTTTCACAGCTTTTGAGTAATTGCTCAGAAGTTCTTCTGAGAAATCCATAGGAGAACGATAGTGTTTCGAAAGAATCATGTACCTCAGAGCATCCCTTCCATACTTTTTCAATGCTTCACGAACAGTAAAAATGTTACCAGTTGATTTACTCATTTTGTCACCGAGAAACCTCACCATACCGTTGTGCATCCAATACCTAGCAAACGTCTTTCCAGTCAAGGCTTCTGCTTGTGCTTTCTCATTCTCGTGATGTGGGAATATCAAGTCTTCCCCTCCTGCATGAATATCGAAACTTTCGCCCAGGATTTTCACCGACATGACGGTACATTCTATGTGCCACCCTGGCCTTCCTTCACTCCAAGGAGATTTCCAGCAAGGTTCTCCGGGTTTCGCTTTTTTCCAAAGAGAGAAGTCGAGTGGAAACTTTTTGGTCTCATCTACTTCCACTCTGGCTCCAGCAATGAGATCGTCGATCCTCTTCTTCGACAACTCACCGTATTTCTCAAATTTTCTTACGTCAAAATAGACACCTGTTTCTGTTTGGTACGCAAATCCCTTTTCAACAAGTCTTTCGATTATCTCAACAATATCACCAACAAAATCGGTCGTCCTCGGATGAAAGTTGGCAGGCCTTATACCAAGGGCATGAGCATCTCTCCAGTATTCAGCTATGAAAGTGTCAGCCACCGTTTTTGGATCAACACCTAATTGGTTGGCTTTGTTTATGATCTTGTCGTCTATATCCGTAAAATTCTGAACCATGATAACTCTGTATCCTCTATACTCTAGATATCGTCTGAAAACATCAAAGACGACGGCAGGTCTTGCGTTTCCCACGTGAATCAGATCGTAAACAGTGGGACCACATACGTACATCCTTACAACGCCGGGTTGCAGCGGGACAAACTCTTCTTTTCTCCCGGTCAAGGTGTTCGTTATTTTCATTTACACACCTCCGTCTTTATACGTTGATGTTACTGATTTCCACGAGTTCCTCGGAGGTCAAAACTTCTTCTATATTCAGAATTATTACGATATCGTCCCTCACTTTGGCCAAGCCAAGGATATAGTTTCTGCCTCGACCACTGAGATTCTGAGGCGGCTGTTCAATATCCTCCTCCGTTAGGGTTAATACTTCGCTTACATCGTCAACTAAGAACCCTATTTGTGTGTCTTTGACCATACTGACTATTATTTTTGATTTACTCTTATCTTCCACATCCGGCATTTTGAACTTTTTTCTCAAGTTCACGATTGGAATTATCTTCCCTCTGAGATTCATTACACCTTCTATGAATTCAGCCGTTTCTGGTACTGGTACGATCTTTTCCACCTCGACTATGCTTTCGATTTTCATGATATCGATTCCGAACACTTGGTTCCCTAGCTTGAACGTTACGACTTTCAATTCCATACTCTTCCCCCCTTCAAACTATCTTTAAGAGAATTTGTCCGGTTTCTATGTTGTCCCCTTCCTTCACAAATATCTCCTTGACGACCCCGGAAAATTCGGATTGAAGTTCGTTTTCCATCTTCATGGCTTCAAATATGAGTAATTTATCTCCCACTTTAACTTCTTGCCCTTCTTTTACTAGAACCTTCAAAACGATTCCTGCCATCGGTGCTTTGACGAGTTTCTCTTCTGCCGATGATATCGATGATTTTTCCTTTTCCACAATCTCTTTCTCAACAGTTTCCTGGCTTTTTTCTTTCAAATCAGAAGACACAGAAGGAACCTCTCTAGAAAGAGAGAGTATCGTTTTCGATCCGTTGGAAGTTTTCTGCGAACTCTCAAGTTCTTCCACTTCCACAATGTATTCTTTTCCGTTCACTACCACTCTGAACTTTCTGACCATTTTCTCCTCCTCCATCCACGTTTTGTCCATGCTTCAAAACCCCGTTTTTTCTTTTTTGGCTTTATAGAAACTATTCTATACTCTCCTTCCATCATTTGAGCAAGAACGGCCGATATCACCGCTACGATTTCCTCTTCGCCTTCATAAGATTTCTTTCCCTCAGAAATCACAGATTTCTTTTGCTTTGAAAAAGTACTCAAAATCATAGAAAAAAAGAACAATACTAGAAAAACTAGAAAAACCATAAAAATACCAAAAATGAAAATTTGTAGCATTTCGTCACCTCACAGAGGAATATTTCCATGCTTTTTCTTCGGTCTGTATTCGACTTTGGTCTCACATATTTTCAAAGCCTCGGCGATATATTTTCTCGTTTCCAATGGATCTATGACCATATCAACGTAACCTCTACTAGCGGCTATGTAGGGATTGGCAAATTGTGCTTTGTACTCCTCAATGAGTTTTTTTCTCACCTCTTCAGGATTGGAAGCTTTCTCTATTTCCCTCTTGAAAATAATGTTGGCTGCTCCCTCGGGACCCATAACAGCGATCTCAGCAGAAGGCCATGCGAAAACCATATCGGCTCCCAGGTGTTTACTCCCCATCGCAATGTACGCGCCACCGTAAGCCTTCCTCAAGATCAAAGTGATTTTGGGAGAAGTTGCTTCACTGTAAGCGTAAAGAAGTTTGGCTCCATGCCTTATGATTCCACCATGCTCTTGTGCTACACCAGGTAAATAACCCGGTGTGTCAACAAATGTCAATATTGGTATATTAAAAGCATCTAAGAATCTGATGAATCTGGCTGCTTTGTCAGAAGAATCTATATCCAAAACACCAGCTAGAACGGAGGGTTGATTGGCTACTATTCCTACCGTTCTCCCTTGAACTCTCGCGAATCCAATGACTATGTTTCTTGCAAAGTACGGTTGAACTTCGAGAAATTCTCCGTGATCCACTATCCTTTTGATGATCTCTCTGACATCATATCCTTTGTTCGGATTATCTGGAAGGATATCCAAAATATCACTCGGAGTTTCAATGCCAACATCAGGATTCTCCACAGGTGGATCTTCAGCATTGTTGGATGGTAGATAGGAAAGAAGCGTCCTCACAAGTTCCATTGCTTTTTCATCGTTGTTTGCCAAGAAATGAGCGTTTCCACTCTTTTGATTATGAACCATGGCTCCTCCGAGGTCTTCTTGAGAAATTTCCTCACCAGTTACCGCCTTTATCACGTTCGGACCGGTTATGAACATTCTTGCTGTTTGGTCGACCATCACGATAAAATCGGTGAGCGCTGGCGAATAGACTGCCCCCCCTGCACAAGGTCCTGCTATTACTGTTATCTGAGGAATCACACCCGATGCTAGGGTGTTTCTAAAGAAAATTTCGCCGTAACCTGCAAGCGCGTCTACTCCTTCTTGAATACGTGCTCCTCCTGAGTCGTTTATTCCAACAACGGGAATTCCCATTTTCAAAGCCATATCCAAAAGTTTTGAGATCTTTTTTGCATGCATCTCTCCGAGAGAACCACCCATTACGGTGAAATCCTGCGAAAAGACCGCGACTTTCCTACCGTTTATTTCCCCTATACCCGTTATAACTCCATCCCTCGGCAATTTCACTTTGTCGAGACCGAAATAGGTGTTTCTGTGCTCGACGAACTTATCGATCTCCACAAAACTTCCAGAGTCGAGGAGAATTTCCAATCTTTCCCATGCGGTGAGTTTTCCAGCCCCATGTTGTTTTTCTACCTTTTCTGGCCCGCCACCTTGCTCTATTTCCTTTTCCCTTCTTTTCAAATCCTCCAACTTATCCTTTATACTCATTCTATCCCTCCGTTTCTCAATGATGACAAAACTTCCTCCAAAATCTCTTCTTCGTCCCTTGTGTCACCATCGAGCTTTTTCATCAGCACTTTTTCGAGCACCTCTCCAATTATTTTACCGGATTTAATTCCCTTTTTTATAAGATAGTTTCCATCGATCTTCTCGAGTTTTGTATTTTTGATTTTCAACAGATGTGTTTTGAAACTCTCTTCCTCTTTTCCCTCAAGGTATGATAGAAAATGACAAATAGTTTCGTTGTTGACACCTTTCACGATCGGATATATGAAAGAAGTCGGGACTTCTTCTTTCAACATCTCAACGAGTGCGGGAGCACTCTTTTCGACGTGCCTTATTTCATTTATCAGATTCCCACGAAGAGAATATCGCTTTTTTGTCTCACTCCAAGCTTCATCGTCGTAGAATTCGAGGAATATATGTAGAACCGCATAAAATTTGTTAACCTTCCCATAGTTTTTTTCCACCCACGGGATATTTCTGAATAAGTTTTCCATCTTTCCATCCATAGAAGGTGTGTAATAAGTTTTCGGAAAGAGGTGTCTTACTATATTGAATTCCGCCATTCTTCTTATAGATTTCAGTGGATTTCTCTCCTCAAGAATTTTCTCTATTTCTTGTCTTATTCTTGCTCCTGTGGTTTTTTCAAGATATCCCTCTTCTACCGCCTGTTTCAGAAGCTTTTCCGTTGTCTCCTCTATCCGAAAATCGAATCTTTGTTCGAATCTTATAGCCCGAATAATTCTCGTCGGATCGTCTACGAAACTGAGAGTGTGAAGAACGCGGATGATACCGTTTTTCAAATCTCTGTAACCTCCAAAAAAATCTACCAGTAAACCAAAATCAGCTGGGTTCAATTTTATTGCCATTGCGTTTATCGTGAAATCTCGTCTATAGAGATCTTTCTTTATTGTACTCATTTCCACATCGGGCAGCTTGGCGGGGGATTCGTAATATTCCATCCTAGCAGTAGCAACATCTATTCTCAATCCATCTTTCAAAAAAAGGGAAGCCGTCATGAATTTCTCATGCTTCACCATCTTAGCGGGAAGAAATCTCTTGGCGTATTCAGCGAACTCTATCGCATTCCCTTCGACTACTATGTCTATGTCCAAATTCTCAATTCCTAGAAGAAGATCCCTAACAAATCCTCCTACGACGTAAACCGGCATATTTACCTCATCACCAAATTTTCCAAGAAGTCTGAAAAGATTGAGAATCTTCGGTTCGATCCGCTCCATAAGGATCTTTGAAACATTCCTAAACACCTGTCCATTTTCTTTGAAAACAGGTTTCACATATTTTTTAAAAGGTTTTCCAAAGATAGCTCTCAAGACATCACTTCTGGTTACAATCCCCACCAAAATACCATTTTCTAAGATCGGGATTCTTCCTATGGCGTTTTCTACCATGAGTTCTCGCAACTTGGGTACAGGAGTATCTGGGGTTGCAACCACGAGATTTGGTGTCATTATAGATTTCACTGGTTTATCACCCAAATTGTGATTCATGGCCTTTTCAACTGCTTTCTTTGTTACGATACCCACTAACCTGTTACCCTCAACAACAGGAAACCCGTTGTGACCTGTCTGCTTCATCAACTTGTCTACTTCTCTTATAGTCATGGTCGAAAGAACTACTTTCACAGGTGAAGACATTATGTCCCTCGCCCTGAGAAGTGGCACAACGTGATCGTGCAGTTTTTTCAAAAGATCTTCGAGTACCTCCCCCGGTTCCTTCCCTACGATAGTTGCCGAAGCTGCTCTGGTATGACCTCCGCCTCCCATCTCTCTCATTAAAGATCCGAGATCCACATCAGGCGAGGATGTTCTTCCCACAATGTACACCTTTTTCCCCATTTTTACGATAGCTATAAACGTTTCCTTCCCCAGCATCTCCCAAGCCTTACTCACTATCAGACCAAGTCCGCCAACGAAATTTTCACACTCCACAACCGATATGGTAATGGGAACACCGTTCACTTCGTATTCCTGTGCAGTTTCTACTAAACGATTTAGTATCTCCATCTGTTGAGGTGTGAGTTCCTCTCTCGTATAGAGAGCCACTTCATCTAAATTGGCCCCGTTTTCCAAAAGGAACTTTGCAACTTCGAGATCACGGGGGGTAGTAGATGAGAAGAGGAGGTTTCCGGTATCATCGTACAAACCGATCATGAAGAGAGTTGCTTCAGTGGGATCAATAGGAATGTTTTGCTCACGAATGATTTCAACAAGAATCGTGATGGTGGCACCAACCTTCGCTACAACTCCTTCGTACGGACTTTCATCAGTATGATGATCAAAAACCTTTATCTTTGCATTCTTGATTTTCTTCTTTATCTTTTCCGGAATACGATCGAGGGAGGAAGTGTCAACTACTATCAATTCCGTAACTTCCCCTTCAAACTCATGGTCCCAAATGTACTCAAAACGATCGGAATATATTTTTAAAAACTCAGTGAGATTCCTAGCTGGATTGGAAGGCAAAACAATCGCATAATCGTTGAAAAGTTTTTTCGCTGCCACACAAGAAGCAAAGGCATCGAAATCTGGTGACCTGTGAGTAGTGATGATTTTCATTTATTCCACCTCTAACGTAACATCCACCGAACTTGCTTCCATCGTATCGTTTTCCAAATCTATGGTAACTCGGTCCGCTTTCATTTTCAGATCCTTTTCACTATCTTCAAGATTTACATCAATCGAGAGTTCGATAATTCCTTTCTCTCTCTTATAGACAAATCCCTCAGAAGAAGCCATTATAGATCCCTTTTCGATTTGAACATTTCCCTTTCCAAGAAACACGTTGTCTTCTAGATCGAACGTGATTGAATCGCAAGTAATATAGATAGTTTCCGTACTCGCTTTGTCAAGAAATTCTCCTTCGACGTTCCCTGTTATGGTTCCCTGCCTGGTTTCGATGTCGTACACCAAATGTTCTCCTGTGAGCTTCCCATCTTCAAGAATTACAACAACGGAAGAACTCGCTTCTGTCAATCTCCATTTGCCTTCCAATTTTCTGATGACAAGATTTTCCGAGGTCAAGACAAAAGATTCCTCTTCGACTTCGAGAATCACATTCCCCACGTATTCTATTTTTTCCTCCGAAGGTCTTACAAACCCAGCTTTTATGTGAATTGTTTTTGAAAATACCAACAAACTTAAGACCACTAAAGATACTACCAAGTATTTTTTCATTGTTGAACCTCCTTTAAAAAGTTGGAAAATTTCTCAAACGCACGTCGAAAGGTAAGAACCGGGGAGAGAGAGGAACATTCAACTTTCAAACTCCAGGATGCTTTCTCTAACCTTATTCTTTCGAGATGTTTTGTCCGTGCAATCGTTGAAAGAAACAAATATTCGAGCGCATTTCTTGGCGGATTGTGCTTGTTATTCAGCTCAAAAAGTACTATCACATCACCTTCTGGCACACCAGAAACCCAAGGAAGTGGAACATATCTCTCTTTGTAAGGACGGTAAAGGATAGGGAAAGAGAGAGAAATCTTAACTGCTTCTCGAAGGTCGTCTCCACATTTAAAAACGACTTCTTTTCCTTCCCGAAGATCGAAAGACCATATTTCGAGGCCGTCGGGTATTCTTTGTGCTGGGAAAAGTTTGTCCACGTATCTGTAGAGACGTTCATGATTTCGAACACCGTTCAGGCTGTCTCCCAATCTTGTAAGTATCCTCAAAGCATCGATCATGGAAAGTTTATCGATCCCATTGGAAAAGAAGGGATTTAGAAGCTTTTCTAGATTCATCCATTCTCTCACCAAAACAGAATATGTTCTGTTGAGGGAACGTGTGAGAAAATAGAGCCCACATGGAAGAGCAGATATTCCACAACACCTTACAATTGGTTCTTTTTTGTCTAGCTCTTTAAGAGCTTTCAACACACCAACAACTCCTAAATACGCTCCGCTGTCCCCTCCAAAAGCTATGACCAGGGCCATTTCACTCCTTCCAAATCTGAAAGAGCTTTCTCGTAAATCGTGTAATATTTATCAAACTCATTCCACGACTCGTTTACCTGATGTTCTACCACAAAATCTGCTTTGGAGAGCTCCTCTTTTTCCAATAAAATCTCTTTCCATCGATCCATTACAAAGAACATTTCGAAATGGTTCTTGAAGGAGCCATCTCTTTTTCTATTGAAGGTGGATGCAACCACAAATTCTGCTCCTAATTGCCGTGCTTGAAAGACAGGGGTTGGGGCGAGTACCCCACCATCTAAAGCCAAAGACCCTCCCAACCAGATCGGTTCAAAAAATCCCGGCACAGAACTACTCGCAACAACCGCATCAATCAAAAATCCTTCGGTCACGAGCAGTGATTCCATTTCTTCTGTATCGAAAACCACGATACCAAGTCTTCTTTTACAATCTGAAAATTTTTTCCTTCCAAAGACCTCTTTGAGAACGGTAAACAGAGTATCTGCCTTGAATAGAGAACGTTGAAAGAGGCCTTTCCAGGAACTTTCGTTTCCCGTTCTTTTCAAATCTCTGAGATGTTCCTTCATAATGGAGAAAGCAGTTTCTTTCACCACTTTGGGATCTCCGTACAGTGCGTACAACGCACCAACGATAGCACCTATGGAAGATCCCGTGACAATGTCAAAAATATCCCCAGTTTTTTCAAGCAAGGCGATGTGAGCAGCCCCCTTGACTCCACCCGCAGCTAAAGCAATCCCTCTTATCATCTTATCACCTTAAGAGTAAGAGAAGCCCCAGTACGAGTGCGAGGCCCCCAGCTGCTATCAACAACATGTTCGTATCGATTTGGGGAACTTCTTCCTCCTTGGACATCTTTTGAGAGAGCGAGTTTACATCCTTCGAAACTTCCTCTATCTTTCGAGAAAGGTCATCTATTTGCTCTTTCAAAACTTGGATTTCGCTTTGAACGTTTGAACTCGTTTTCTGACTCTCATTTTGAAATTCCTCGAGTGTGTTGAGTCTGGTTTGTACCTTCTCGAAATCCGATTTCAAACTTTTTACAGAACTCTCGAGGCTCATCAATTTCGTTGAAAGCTGAGAAATATCACCCTGCAAATCGGAGATCGTCGTTTTCTGCTCGGAAATCTCACTTGAAATATTGCTCAGATTACGCATCAATTCACTCTTCGTGCTCATCAATTCTGATGATACAGATTCAACACTTTTTTTAAATTCCTCCAGACGTTCCGTAAGGGTACCAACTTTTCCCTTCAAGAGTAAGATATCTTCGCTTACATTCTCTTTCCATATAACAAGATTCCGCGTGTCGGAAGCGAGTTTTGTAATTTCACTTTCATTCGATGAAACTCTGTCTTTCAAGCTTTTCATATCTTTTCCCACCAGTTCTAATTTGCTGTCATGGTCCTGCAAAGTTTTCTCCAAATTCTGAATTTTCTTTTCTACAATGTCAATTCTTCTCAGTATTTCAGAATCGAAACCTCCCGTTTCCTGCTTGAAACTTGCAAAAGCAAGTGATAGATTGTTGTAAGCCTCCTCGAGCGAAGCGACTTTATTCTCCAAACTAGAGACGTTACTCGCGTTAGCGGAGATCATCGACATCACATTTTCGATTCTGGATTCCAAAATTTGATTTTTTTTCTCCAACTCATTGGCTCGTTCATCTAAAGCAATAGTAGCAGCCTTTATTATATCGATCTCATCGAGGAGAGGAAGTTTCTCTTTCAACTTTTCCAGTTCAAATCTCATCACCAATCTGTATATATACTGCGCAATATCGTACCTCGTAATTAAGAGAGCTCCTCGGAAATTCCCGTTTTCATCGAGTTCCATAATTTTCGATTCCACGACATACTTCACAGCATCGAAAAAGGGAGAATCCTCCTGGACGTCCTTTATGGTTTGACCGAGCAATAGAAGACTTATCGAAACCAAAATCGATAAAAATACTTTTCTCAAAAGCTTCACCTCCCCATTTCAACCTTAAAACATTCTTGAAAAATCCCTATGAAGAAAGAGTTTATTGTTTGGAAAATTTATTTTCCATAGCACTTTTAAGCTCTTTGAGAAGTTTTAGTATCTCCTCCGCCTTTTCCTTTCCAAGTTCGTTTACGATTTTTTCTATGAAGTTTTCCCTTCTCTCTATGACTTTTTCTATTACTTTCACCCCCTTCTCTGTGATATCCAAAATATGAGCCCTTCCATCTGTTGAATCAGGTGATCTCACAATAAAACCATCTGTTTCCAATCTTTTGACAAGCCCACTTATGGTGCTCTTTGCAACACCAAGTAGTACGCTGAGTTCTCCTGGACGTTTGGGGCCTTCGAAATAAATTTTCTGGAGAATATCGAACTGTGCTGGTGTTATTTCAAAATCTTTCAAAACCTTTCTTCCTTCAACCTTTACCATGAAACAAATTTCTCTCAATACCCTTTCAAACATTTGCTTCACGTTTTCACCTCTTTCTTTCCTGAGAGTACCACAGTGATTTCACCCAATGGTTTTTTCTTCTCAAAATATTCTATAGCCTCGCTAACTTTTCCTCTGAAAAACTCCTGATGTATTTTGGTCATTTCTCGAGCTATGAATATTTCCCTGTCTCCCAATATTTCAAGAATATCTCTCAATGTGGCCACGAGTCTTTCCGGTGATTCAAAAAAAACGACAGGCCTTTTCTCATCTCGGAGAGTCCTAAGAAGCCTTCTTCTGTTCTTTCCGCGGGGCAGAAAACCTTCAAATATGAATTTCGACCCAGGGAAACCACTCACAGCAACTGCGCTTGTCAAAGCACTCGGTCCTGGTACTACGTCCACCATTATTCCTTCTTTCCAGCACTCTTCAATGAGGTTGAAACCTGGATCCGATATCACCGGCATACCCGCATCACTTACCAGAGCCACATTTTTCCCCTCTTTCAAAAGCGGTATGATCTGCTTTATTCGTCGTTTCGAATTTCTCTCGTTGAACGAAACCAAAGGTTTCTTTATCTTGTACTTGTTCAGCAGAATCATCGTTCTTCTGGTATCTTCTGCTAGGATGAGATCCACTTCTTTGAGAGTTTTGAGGGCACGAATGGTTATATCCTCGAGATTACCGATTGGTGTTCCTAAAATGATCAACTTTCCCAACTTACCTCCTCCTCAAATCAAATAGATGAGACACTTTCTTTGCTTCCTCTAACATGTCATCTCTCAAATCTATTCTAAAGGAAATGCCAAACAAGTTTTCGAAACGTTTTATCATTCGTCTTTTTATATCTTCGACATCGATCTCGTACAGATCTAAAAGACCTTGGATGTAAGGTACATTTTCACTAAAGATTTCTCGCAAAAGGGAATTGTCTTGTCTCAGAACGATCGAACCATGTTCAACTATCGCTTCCTGTGTTCTAAACTGCGCACTTCCTACAATCTTTATTCCATCAATAACTACTTCATACTTGGAAGAAGCATCAAAACAGAAAGCTGTGTTTCCCCGTTTACCGTTGGAGAGTTCAGCAGGAACCCCCAGTTCACGGAGTACATCCTTTATAACTCCATGTACGATCTTATGAAATTCGAGAACAGATAGCCTCCCAAAAACAGTAGTCTTAGGAACGGCAATGCAGTAGGTGATTTCTGAATGATGAAGAACTGCCCTACCGCCGGAAGGCCTTCTCACGAAGTCCAAGCTCTCTGGTACTCTCAAACCATCTTCTTTTTGAAATCGTCCTAAAGAAACTGTGGGTCTTTCCCAACCATAAAATCTAAAGAAAACCGCTTGGTTTTGTTGGGCCCATTTTGCCATCAAACTGTCTATTGCCATGTTCAGAGAACCCGGGAAAATTCCTTCTCCAACCACTATAAAGGACGCTTGAATGGTATCCCCACCCGTCTTGGATATTTTTCGGGAGAGTTTTTTTCTTTTCTAAAGATCAACAACACCCTTTTTTCACCGCTCTTTAAGGAATAACTTCGTACCTCTTTCAACTTCACGCCCAGTTCATTCATGGCATTTTTTGCTTCTCGTATCTCTTTCTCAAAAGAAGGCCCTTTGTAAAAGAATAATTCTCCTCCCACTTTGAGAGCAGGTGCACATATCTCTATCAAGGTGTTCAAGCGCGCAACCGCCCTTGCTGTAACGTAATCGAAAGTTTCTCTTCTCTCCCTCGAGAAATTCTCAGCTCTTTCTTCCACTATTTCAACATTATTCAAGTTGAGTTTGTCGGTAATTTTCTTCAAAAACACCGTTGCTTTCATCTTCGAATCTAAAAGTATTACCTTGAGTTTCGGAAAAAAGATGGCTAAAATAACTCCTGGTACCCCGTTTCCCGATCCCACATCCAGAAGGGTGCCTTTTAAACTTTTGCCTTTCAAGGGAACCAAAATTTCTGCAACATTTTTGTGGATGGCGGAGTCTAATTTTCTGTGAGCTGTCAAGTTGTAAGGTACGTTCAGAAGTTCTTCAAGGTAAAGAGCAACTTTCTTTACTTGTACTTCTTGGAGCTCTAAACCGTACTCCTTTAGGATATTCTTCAACGTGTCCAACTCGGACACCTCCACAAAGAATTCTAACATTTCGTAACTGGAGGGAACATCTGTGGTTCTCAAAATTGCTTGGAGAAACTTCACGAAAAACTTGAGGATATCTTTCGTTGTGATTCTCGGACTGGCCATCAGTCTCTCACTTGTGACAGGTGCCTTTTCTCTTTCCGACTCGATAAACGCATGGAAATGGGAGAGAATAAGGAAGAATTTTGGTAAAGTAGATGCTGTTGCAGAGCCAAAAAATCCTTCGTTCTTTCTTTTTAGTTTTACAGCTTCAAAAATTGAAGACTCAGAAATAGAGAAACTGAAAGAACAAGTAAAGAAAGTACTCCCAGTGTTGGAAACCACTGCCAGATTGAATGATGCTTTGGATGTGTTGGTTATTGCTACAAATCCTGACGAACTTTCAGATTTCGTTGAAGAAAAAATTCGTCTGGAACCAGGCGAAGCAATAGTGGGGGAAGCTATTGCAAACGCTTTGAATTTGAAACTCGGAAACAAGATTACGTTACTCTTCCCTTCAGGAAAAAAGGTATTCACGGTGAAAATGATAGGTGAAAGTGGTTTTCTGAATTTCAAAGGTGAAACAGCCAGCATGCCTGGAAGCGTGTTCATTCATGTGAGTGACTCTCCCAGTAGGAATTTCCCGTCAAAATGTTATCTCCATTATGGTCTTCCCCTTGAGAAACATGCTGAGGTATCTTTGAGTACCGGTTTGAGAGTGAGAAACATAAAGTACGATTTCTTGAAATCCCCTGTAAATAGATCATTAACCTATGTGACTCTTGCCTTTTCTGGAATATCTATCTTCGTTGGTTTCCTTGTCTTTTACATGTTCTGTGAAGATGTGATAAGGGACAGAAATTTCACCCTTGTAACGTTGAGAAAAATAGGAATTCAGAAAAGAAAAGAGTGGGGACTTTTACTCCTAGAGGGGTTCATGTACTCACTCATTTCCGCTTCGATTGGAACCACGTTGGGTGTTTTTGTAGGAAAGTTTCTTTTGAACCGTTTTCAAACGGTGGTCGAAACGCTTTCATCGACGTTCTTATCCATTGACAAGGTGTCATTTCATTTATCGCTCAGAACAATATTTCTTAGCCTCGGATTGGGAATAATTTTCCCCATGATTCTGTTCTCTCTCAAAGCGAGAGAAGTAACTAGCAAGCCTCCTGTCTACCGTGAATTAGAAGAGAAAACAAGCCTTTCATCAAAATCGTTCATTTTGATGTTATCAGTAGGTATGTTCCTGTTTTTCTTTTCAAACTTCCGATTGCTTTCCCTTGCCCTGATATCGTTAGCTTTGGTCGTAAAGTTTAAAAATGCCTTCTTGTTACTTGGATTTGGAACTTTAAACCTTTTGTTGGGAATTTTAACCAAAATAACTCTTGAATCAGAAAGTGCTTTTTTACTTTCAGCTCTGAACAAAGGCCTAACAATCTTTCTTGGAATTACCCTTCTGACATTTTCAATTGTTCTCTTTTCGAGAAAAATCTTGGAACATTTGGTATCCAATGGCAATCTTCCTCTTCTGATAGGGTTTTCTTACGTTCAGCGTTTTCCGAAGAAAGGTATCACGATCGCTTTGACTTTTGCGTTCTTGATATTCTCAGTGACGATTTTCGATATTCTTTCTGCAAGTGCAGATCTCTTTGTTGAAAAGAAAATAAAAAGCGGTCTTTTCGGGTACAACTTTCTTGTTCTCGAAAATCCGTTCAAGTCCTTTCTCGGCAACGTTTCTATTCCGGTACACGAAGAGTTGAAAGATCCTTCGATGGCTTATTTGTACCTGTTTAAAACGAATTTTGGAGAAAAGACCATCGCCTTTGTTGATGAGCAATTTCTCAAAGGTTCAAATTTGAAACTATCTGCAGGAACGGCAAAAAGTCTCAGATCACCTAACGCGGTGCTTGTGGGTGACGAAATTTCAGAAACCGTTATAAAAGGAACATTGAAATCTTTATTACCCCTTGGCGGAAGAAAAGAAGAGACCTTCAAGATTGTAGGAAAGTACAACAAGAACGACTATCTTGTACCAGTAGACATGATTTCACTCTCTAAGAATAAACCAAATAGTGTAAAACCGATCATGGTACTTTTGGGAAAAGTAATCAAAGATAACTCATTAGAAATAAAGAAATTCTATCTTTCTAAATTTTCATATCCTTTTTTTCTCGACGAGGAACTCGCAAAACTTTACAGTGGTATAGAAGGATTAGTTGACGTTATAAAATTTATCTTCTTCTTTGGTTTTTTGTCTGCCATCTCCGGACTCATTCTCTTTGTTTTGAAATCATACCTTTCAAGGGTGAGGATCATGGGAACGTTGCGAGCGGTAGGGATGAAAGCATCTCAATTGATGATGTCCTTCCTAATAGAGCACCTCTCTTTCTTGATCGGTGGGATTATCGTAGGGACCATCTCTGGCTCACTTATGGGAGTTTCTGTCGCAGAAACAATGTCTGAAAATCTGGGAACTTTCATTGTTTCTGTACCCATAGATTCCATACTCTTGTTCCTTCTGATCATACTGACGATAGCCGTCTCAGTGATGACAATCCCGATTTATCTGATATCAAAACTTTCACCATTGGAAGCTATGAAGGAAGGGAGTGACGTAGGATGATAGAAGTATACAATCTTTGGAAGGAGTACAACGGAAGAGAGAAGGTAACCGCCTTAAAAGGAATAAACCTCAGGATAAGCAGCGGGGAGTTCGTCGTGATACTAGGACCTTCTGGATCTGGGAAAACCACTCTTTTGAATTGCCTCTCAGGCGTTGATCGCCCGACGGAAGGAAAAGTGATTATAAATGGGGTGGATCTTTACACTCTTTCCGAAGAAGAGAGAACTAGATACAGGGCAAAAAACATGGGATTCGTGTTTCAATTTTTCAATCTCGTGCCTGTTCTAACCACTCTCGAAAATGTCGAGCTTCCTCTTTTGATACTCGGTGTAAACAGAAAAGAAGCGAAAGAAAGGGCCTTCAACCTCCTGAGAAGGGTTGGACTGGCTCACAAATGGAACAGATTTCCAGAAGAACTTTCCGGAGGAGAAAAGCAAAGAGTTGCCATAGCGAGAGCATTGATCCACAATCCAAAGGTTGTGTGGGCAGATGAACCCACTGGTGCCCTTGATAACGAAACTGGAGATATGATAATCGATCTTCTGCTGGAAATGAAAAAGAACACCACCTTGGTAGTTGTAACTCACGACGAAAGAATAGCAGAAAAAGCCGATAGGGTTATAAGAATACGAGAGGGTCAAATAGAACAAGATACCCTTGAAAAAGCGTTGTAACCTATGTGAAGCGTCAAGTGCTCAAAACCCCTGTATCCGCACCTTTCCCATTGAGAAAGAAGATTCTCTATTTCGGTCGCTTCTCCATAGATTCTTATCTCGCCGTTGAGAAATTCTACCGCTCCTCTATCATCAACGTAATAAAATCTCCCATCTATTTTGGTGAGTTTCCTAGTTAGAATATCGACAAGTTCTAAGAATAAAAAAGGTCGAGAGATTGATATCACCTTGCTCAAGGGGAATTCCTTTAGAAACTTTTTGTTCCTCTCGAGTAAATTCCCAAGCTTTCCTCCTGCTTTTATAAATCGTGTTTCCAATTTGTAACCACCTACAAGATAAGGTGAAGCCTTCGAGAAGAGAAAAGCGGGCTGACGGCCCGAGAGTTTCAAATTTATCGGTACGATCACTCTGCTTTTTTCATGCATTTGCTCAAACCATGTGTCGGGGATTTCATCCACTCCAACTGTCACAAAAACAACATCGTACGGAGCGAAATCTGGAACGCCGTAGTATCCGTCTCCACAAATGACGATAACGTTCTCGATTCCCAATTTTTTCAAGTTCTCTTCTGCTATCTTACAGATCTTTTCCGAATATTCTATGGAAACGATCAATCCACTATCTCCGACCACCTTGCTCATGACGGCTGCGTTGTATCCTGTTCCACCGCCTACTTCAAGAACTTTCATACCCTCACTTAATTCCACCCATTCCATGAACATCGCCATCAAAGAAGGTTGACTGGAAGTGCTGAACACTTCTCCGTCATCGTAAGAAACGAGCACAACGTCTTCGTAAACGTAAGAGAGAGGATATCTCTTCATTAAAAAAGACTCTCGAGGAACTTCCAGAAAAGCCTTTGCAATGCGATCTTTCACTCCGTAATTCTTGAGGATCCAGAAAAGCCTTTCTCGCATGACCATCCCCTGTGTTATCATACCATTGAAGGGGTGATCCAATGAAAAAAGCAGCGATAATTACCATAGGTAGTGAGCTCTTGGAAGGTCTTATAGTAAACAAAAACGCTCAATACCTTTGCCAAGAATTGAAGAACCTCGGATACGAGGTTGTTAAAGTTTCAACCGTGGGCGATGCTCTGGATGATATTGCAAATGAAGTTATGTCCCTTCTCCCAAAGGTTGACCTTTTGGTGTTAACAGGTGGTCTGGGCCCCACTAAAGACGATCTCACTAGAGAAGCTTTAGCGAAAGCTTTGGGAAGAAAACTCTATCTCGACAGTGAACTAAAAGCAAAAATAGAAGAAAAAGTTAAGAAGTATCACAAAACAGTACCATCGAATATAGAGAGACAGGCTTTCGTGATAGAAGGAGCAAGTATAATCGACAATCCTGTAGGAAGCGCACCTGGTCAAATCATTGAATTGAACGGCAAAAAAGTGTTGATACTTCCCGGTCCACCAAGAGAACTGAAACCGATGTTTGAATCTATCAAAGAACAGCTGAAAACCTCTGATGCTCTTTATCAGATTGTTTTAAAGTACTACAGCATTCCCGAAGCGATCCTTGAAGACCTTCTAAAAGAAATTCTTTATTCTCAGAATGTAGTAAAAGTTGCAACGATGGCAGACCACGTTGAAGGCGTGAGACTCAGGTTGACCACACACATGAAGAACAAGAATTTACTGGACGAATTGGTTAGAAAAATTATTGAAAGAACTGGAGAACATTTGTATGGAATAAATGAAGAAAAAATGGAAGAAGTGGTCGTCAGGCTTTTGAAAGAAAAGAAGAAAAACCTTGCTATAGCAGAATCCTGTACCGGAGGATTGACCTCTTCTTTAATAGTGAATGTACCAGGTGCTTCTGAAGTTTTTGTGGGAGGTGTGGTAGCTTACAGTAACAAGCTGAAAAAGCGCATTCTCGGTGTTAAAGAGGATACTCTGAAAGACCACGGAGCAGTGAGTGAGCAGTGCGTAAAAGAGATGACAGAAGGGCTGAAAAGATTAACTGGCGCGGATGTGTGCATTGCTATCTCAGGAATAGCCGGCCCAACCGGAGGGACACCTACAAAACCCGTTGGAACGGTTTTCATAGATCTTTTCGAACAAAAACACGTGACTTTAAGGTATAATTTTTCTGGTGATCGAAACACCATAAGAATCCGCTCCGCCATGATGGCCCTGGAAAATCTGAGAAGATATTTGAAGGAGCGTGAGAGGTTATGATGGAAGAATACCTCGGTGTGTTCGTAGACGAAACGCGTGAATACCTTCAAAGTTTGAACGATACCCTCTTGAAACTGGAGGAAAATCCTGAGGATATGGAACTCATAAACGAAGCTTTCCGAGCTCTTCACACTCTGAAGGGTATGGCTGGAACAATGGGATTTTCAAATATGGCTAAATTGTGCCACTCTTTGGAAAACATTCTTGATAAGGCTAGGAGCGGTGAGATAAAAATTTCCTCGGAACTTTTAGATCGAATTTTTGCGGGTGTTGACATGATAGCTTCGATGGTAGACAAAATCGTTTCGGAAGGTTCAGATGAAATTGACGAAGATATAGACGCATTCACAGACTCTATAAAAAGCTTCGCATCCGGAAAAGAAACTCACACCAAAGAAAATACACAATCCGAGAAAGAGGAAAAAACTTCCAAAAACGAAGAAAAGGAAAAATCTACTACAAATGGAACCGAAGAGAGAATGGAACTCCCAGAAGAAGTAGCTCATGTCTTTCAAGAAGCGAAAAAGAAGGGGTTCAATACATTCTATGTTAAGGTGGTACTCAAAGAAGGAACCCAACTCAAGTCTGCTAGAATGTACCTCGTCTTCCACAAACTCGAAGAATTGAAATGTGAGGTTGTAAAGACAGTACCTTCTGTGGAAGAGATCGAGGAAGAAAAATTTGAAAACGAAGTCGAACTTTTCGTCATTTCACCAGTCGATCAAGAAAAACTCTCAAGTGCTCTCGGCAATATAACGGATGTGGAAAAGATCATAATCAAAAGTGTCATTCCAGTTACTGAAAAAGAGAAAGTGACAGGGGAACATCTTGGGGAAACAAAGCTACCAGAAGAAAAGGAAAAATCTGAGAAGAGGCGTGTCGTTTCTCAAACTGTCAGAGTTGACATAGAAAAACTCGATAATTTGATGGATTTAATGGGAGAACTGGTCATCGCAAGGAGTAGGATTCTAGAGACACTGAAGAAATACAATATAAAGGAAATAGATGAAAGTCTCACCCAACTCAGCCGAATTACTTTGGATCTCCAAAACGTCGTCATGAAGATCAGGATGGTTCCTATCGCTTTCGTCTTCAACAGATTCCCTAGAATGGTAAGGGATCTTGCAAAGAAAATGAACAAAGAAGTCAACTTCATTATGAAAGGAGAAGACACAGAACTCGACAGAACTTTTGTTGAAGAAATAGGAGAACCCCTTCTACATCTCTTGAGAAACGCAATAGATCATGGAATAGAGCCCAAGGAAGAGAGGATAGCGAAAGGCAAACCTCCCGCAGGAACATTGGTACTCTCAGCACACCACGAAGGAAACAACGTGGTAATAGAAGTTGAAGACGATGGGAGAGGTATTGATAAAGAGAAGATTCTCAAAAAAGCCATAGAAAGAGGATTAATTGATGAATCTGAAGCCTCCAGACTCTCGGATCAAGAAATTCTGAACTTCTTGTTCATGCCTGGGTTCTCCACCAAGGATAAAGTTTCAGAGGTGTCGGGAAGAGGAGTTGGGATGGACGTTGTAAAGAACGTTGTAGAATCTCTGAATGGTAGTATAAGCATAGAAAGTGAAAAGGACAAGGGAACAAAGGTTACGATAAGACTTCCTTTAACTCTTGCCATCATTCAAGCTCTTCTCGTCAAAGTTAACAACCTCGTTTACGCCATACCAATAGCTAACATAGACACGACCCTCAGAATTTCTAAAAAGGATATCCAGACGGTACAAGACAGAGAAGTGATCGTCATAAGAGGTGAAGTGATTCCAGTTTACAAACTATGGGAAGTTCTCCAGATAGAGCACGAAACGGAAGAGGAAGAAATGGAAGTGGTAATAGTGAGAATTGGGAACCGTAAATACGGCATAGTTGTTGACAGACTTCTCGGCCAAGATGATATCGTTATAAAGTCGCTTGGAAAAGTGTTCGCCGACGTTAAAGAATTCAGTGGAGCTGCTATACTTGGTGATGGTAGTATTGCACTCATCATAAATGTTTCTGGAGTTGTATAATGGGGGTGAAGAGATTGCCCGAGATTAAGGAATACGAAGTGCTTTCTTTTGAAATGGGAGATCAGGTATTAGCTTTCGATGTAGATAACATCGAGATGGTGATAGAGAAACCTGAGATAACCCCCGTCCCAAAATCCAAGTATTTTGTGGAAGGGGTTATCAACTTGAGGGGAAGGATCATTCCGGTTGTGAACCTCGCAAAAATTTTGGACGTTTCTTTTGACGAATCAAAGATGAAAAGTATAATAGTAGCAAAAGACAAAGACGTTGAAGTTGGTTTTTTGGTGAACAGAGTACTTGGTGTTTTGAGAATCACAGAGGAACAACTGGATCTCACAGACGTTTCCGACAAGTTCGGGAAAAAATCGAAAGGGTTAATAAAAGCTGATAGTAAACTCATAATTTATTTGAACATCGACGAAATAATCGAAGAGATAACGATTAAGGAGGGAGTGTAAACGATGGGAAAAAGAGTTTTGATAGTTGATGATGCAGCGTTCATGAGAATGATGTTAAAAGATATCATTACGAAAGCAGGTTACGAAGTGGTAGGTGAGGCAACCAACGGACGCGAAGCTGTTGAAAAGTACAAAGAATTAAAACCAGACATTGTAACAATGGATATAACCATGCCAGAAATGAATGGTATCGATGCAATCAAAGAAATTATGAAAATCGATCCTAACGCAAAGATCATTGTGTGTAGTGCTATGGGACAACAAGCGATGGTCATTGAAGCGATTAAAGCTGGTGCTAAGGATTTTATCGTGAAACCATTCCAACCCTCAAGAGTGGTAGAGGCACTCAACAAGGTTTCGAAGTGATACAAAATGCTCGCCGTTTTACAATTTATCTTAGCTTTCGGAATAGTTCTTTTTTTTCTCCTCATAACTTACTATTTTGTAAGAAAGGGGGTCTTTTCTCAAAAAGGCTCCAATGTTTCTGTGTTAGAAAGGCGTTACCTCGACAGGAAAAGCTTTATAGCCATCGTCAGAATAGTTGATGAATATTACGTGATACTCGTGTCTGACTCCAGTGCCACCATAATAAAGAAGTTAGAGGATTACAAAGAAGGAGATTCCTTTTCCACAATTCTTTTCAGAAAAATAGGGAGAAAATCCAAATGAAGAAAATTGTCCTTCTCTTTCTTCTTTTTCTTTCTGTTTTCTCATTTTCCCAGGAGATTCCTTTCCCGGCTATTTCGATAGGTGTCAAACCTGTTGAGGAGCCAAAAGATTTGGTTGTCACACTTGAAATACTTCTCGTTCTCACCGTCCTAGCATTGGCTCCATCCATTCTCATCTTGTTTACCTCCTTCACGCGTATAATCGTGGTCTTTTCGTTCTTCAGAAACGCACTCGGTACTCGTCAAACACCACCCAATCAAGTTATGATCGGTCTGGCTCTTTTTCTTACCTTTCTCATCATGCAACCCGTTTGGAATGATATATACAACAACGCGATAACACCTTATTTGAACAAAGAAATAGGATATCAAGAAATGTTTCAAAGGATAAACACCAGAATCAGAGAATTCATGATAAAAGAGTTGAAGAATCATCACAATGAGGATAACGTATTCATGTTAGCACGGAACTCTAACATCGAAATCACCAAAGTAGAAGAAGCGCCAAATTCCGTTTTGATACCAGCTTTCGTTTTAGGAGAACTCGAAATCGCTTTCAAAATGGGTGTGATTCTTTACGTCCCATTCATCGTTATAGATATGATCGTAGCCAGTATACTGCTCTCCATGGGGATGATTATGATCCCTCCTATTTTTGTTTCTCTACCATTTAAAATACTGATATTTGTGATGGCGAACGGTTGGGATCTGCTCGTAGAAGGTTTAATTAAAAGTTTCGCGAGGTGATGTATCGTGACGATAGAAGTATTTTTGGATATAATGAAAAACGGTGTTGGCCTCATCCTTGAGTTAATAGTTCCTCCTCTCATTGTGAGCCTGATAGTAGGGCTTGCGATAAGTATATTCCAAGCGGTAACGCAAATTCATGAGCAAACACTCATGTTCGCTCCTAGAATCATCGTTATATTTCTCACGATTTTGTTCTTGAGCGGATGGATGGCTCAAAAACTCTTGGATTTTTTCATGGAAATGTTCCAGAAATACCTACAGATGATTTGAGGAGAGTGAGAGAATGAAAAGATGGATTTTTCTGATGATTTTGCTTCCCTCCTTTACAATTTTTTCCAACGCTTTCGATCTCATAGATGAGTCCTATTTATCTTTAAAGGAATTTCTCGATCAATCAGACAGCGGTGCGTTCATCTCCCTTTTGGAAAGAGCAAAAGGTATTCTCATAGTTCCAAAGTACTTCAAGATAGGTTGGATAGTGGGTGGTCAATACGGCGAAGGTATTCTACTGAGAAGGGATATTGA
Source organism: Thermotoga sp. KOL6 (assembly GCF_002866025.1). Lineage (NCBI taxonomy): Bacteria > Thermotogati > Thermotogota > Thermotogae > Thermotogales > Thermotogaceae > Thermotoga > Thermotoga sp. KOL6. The sequence goes on along the minus strand of NZ_LNDE01000002.1, from coordinate 479,988 downwards.
CACAAACAAATGGTATGGTCCTCTCTTTGTCAAGATATATGGACTCAGTTTGGGACCACAAATTGGTTTTCAAAGTGTTTCACTGATTGCAGTCATAATGGACAGTGTAGAAAGTTTCGCCAGTGAGAATTTAACTTTAGGAGGATCTCTTAGTGTTGCTGCAGGTCCCCTGGGAAGAAGACTAAGCGCAGATTACAACCTGGATGCTTCTGTTTACTCCTATTCCATCGCTCGTGGATTTTACGCCGGCTTTTCTCTCGAAGGGGCAAAGGTAGACATCGATCTCGAGCTCACACGAGAATACTACAACACTTATAAGATCGATCCAAAAGAAATTCTATTCACCAAGGTTGTAAGCGGGAAAGCGAGGAAAATAGTGAATCTTTTGAACGAGAAACTAATAGAAAAATAGGGCACCAGTGGTGCCCTGTTTATCTCGAGCTTACAACTTTGTCAACTATTCCGTATTCTTTTGCTTCCTCCGCACTCATGAAAAAGTCTCTGTCCGTATCTTTCTCAATTTTCTCGATTGGCTGTCCTGTGTGCTTGCTAAGGATCTTGTTGAGAAGATCCTTTATCCTTAAAAGTTCTCTCGTGATGATCTCCACATCTTTTGCTGGTCCTTCGGCTCCACCTAACGGTTGGTGAATCATAATACGGGCGTTCGGGAGAGCATACCTCTTCCCTTTCGTGCCAGCTGCAAGGAGAACCGCCGCCATAGATGCAGCTTGCCCTACACATATGGTGGAAACATCACACTTTATATACTGCATGGTGTCGTATATGGCAAGACCCGCCGTTACCGAACCACCGGGAGAATTTATGTAGAGATAAACATCTTTGTCCGGATCTTCCGCTTCCAGAAACAAAAGTTGAGCAATGACCAGATTCGCTACATGATCGTCTATCGGAGATCCTAGAAAGACGATTCTGTCTTTCAAAAGCCTAGAGAAAATATCGTAGGCTCTTTCGTATCTTCCTGTGGTTTCGACGACGATAGGAACGTACTGATCAATTATCTTCTTTTCGTCCTTCATTGTTATCACCCTCTCCTCTGGGTTCGACCACTTTCACTTTCACCTCTTCTAGCAAAGCATCAAGAACCTTCCTCCGCAGTAGAGCCCATCTGAGATCTTCTTTGAGATCTTGTCTCGATTTTACCAAGGCTTTCGCACGATCTGGAGAAATACCCCAGAAGGGAGCCAATTCCTCAGCTTCCTTTTCCAATTCTTCTTCGGTTACCTCTATATTTTTCTCCTTTGCAATAACTTCAATCGCTCTGTCTCTTTTTATATCATTCAATATCCTGTTCTTCAATTCCTTTCTCAGCTCTTCTTCGTTTTCATAGGAACTCACAATTTGTTCGTACTTTCCTTCCTTCTTCAGCCTGTTGATAGATTCTTCTACGAGAATATCGAGGGTTTTTTCGGATACTTCTATTTCCACAACCTCTGGAAGTTTCTCTGCAAGCTGCTCTCTCATGCTCTCTTTCATTTCAACTTCGTATATATCCTTTCCTTCTTTCTTAAGGGATTCTTTCAACTGTTCCAAAGTTTCAAACTCATTACTCACCGTTCTTGCAAGCTCATCACCGATTTCCAACAATGTTCTTTTGTAAACCTCCTGCACTTCTAATTTGTAAGTGTATTTTTTCCCTTCGTATTCTCTTTCTATTTCAACAATGTCACCTTTCTTCTTGCCAACAAGATCCTTCACAAATGGCCTATCTTCCCCTTCTTTTAAAACATACTCGTATTCCCTCGTGGTTAGTTTCTTTCCTTCTTCGTTGTACACTTCCATCGTCACTCTAACGAGGTCCCCGATCTCGGCACTTCCCTCTTTAGGTTCAAGAAGGGCGTGTTTTTCTCTCAAATCTTCGAGTCTCCTTTCCACGTACTTCTCTAGAACTTTTTCTTCATCTACCTTCTCTACCTCTATTTTTGATACATCTCCTATCTTTACCTCAGGCTCCTCGTGGATTTCAACGACCATTCTAGCTGAACTGTTCTCTATCTCTCTTTTAGTAACTATAGGAGATATGATGAGCTTTCTATCCTTAAGAGTTTCTGGTATGAGATCCATCAAGAAATCCAAAACGTATTCTTGAAAATCTTTTCCAAATCTCAACTTTAAAATGTTTTTTGGAATTCTTCCTTTTCTGAATCCAGGAATTTCTACTCTTTGGTTCAGATACCTGGTTGCCTTATCCTCTGCTTGTTCGATTTCTTTTTCATCAAAAATATACTCCAATACGACCCGGTTTTTGTCCCTTTCTAGTTCTTTCACTTCCATTGTAGAGCATCCCTCCTGCTCGTGTTTTTTAACCTTTACCTATTGTGTCTCCCTTCAACCATATATGCTTTTGAAGAGAGGTCTTGGCCTCTAAAGTTTTCGTCAATTCAATGAACAAATCACTTTTTCTTTTTTCCAGTTTTTCCAACCTCTCTTTGTCACGGATGAGAATCCTATTCAATGCTTCTTTGGGAAGTGTTTCCAGTAACTTTCTCCTTTCTTCCAAAAGCTCGAGAAGAATCTCATAATTTCCTTTCTCCAATGCTTCATCTATCCTCTTTTCAATATCATCTATGCTCATTCTCTTCACATCCTGCCACAAGAATGTTTCCATACTTTACCAATTTACAACCGAGTTTCTGAAGAATCTCTTTCAAGACAAAAGGCGGAAGCTGCGAATCTATTTCCCATCCATCGTCCTTTCTGCCCAAAATTTCAAAATTTTTACTCAATTTCTCTTCTTCACCTTTTACAATAATACCACCCTTTCTCTTTTCGAGAACAACCACAGCAATCACGAACACGTCATGTGAAAGGGAAATGTGAGCAAAATTGAACAGGCCAAAATCCCGGTGGATTTTTAGAACAGGCTTCCCTTTGTCCTCGAGAAACTCCACATCGGCAAACCGAAATCCATTTATTCCCGTTCCAAGAGCCTTGAAAAAGGCCTCTTTGAGAGCAAATCTGCCTGCAAGAAATTCTTTCTTTCGATTTCGCAAGCGGTAGATTTCTTTCTCCCCTTTACCCAATATCCTGTCGACAAGTTTTTCATGAATTCTTTCTATCTCCAGAAGATCTACTCCAACGCCAACAATCATGAAAGAATCACCGGTGGATCTACTATCAATCCCCTTTTCCCATTCTTTCTCAATCTCAACAAAACTAACGTCGCCACTTTTTCAATTTTACCATGGACGAAACACATTCTCTTAGGCTCGAGTCGATGAGACACGAATTCTTCCAACCACTCTACAAAGTTCTCAGGAGAGAGCACATAAACCGCTGTTCCACCGTTTTTTAAGAATCGAAAAGTTGCCTGAACGAAAGCTTGTATATCGGTTCTCTCTAAACTTCTTGTTGAGGCCTTCAAAGGATGTTTACTCTTCACTTTAGTGTGATGAGGAGGATTAGATACCACCATATCGAAGGATTCTGGCTCAAAAGAAACCTCCTTTACCGATGCGTTCACAAACGAAACCTTGCCTTCAAGTTGGTTCAAATAGATACCTTTGACTGCTTTCTCGTACAATTCTCTTTCTTTTTCAATTCCCACCACTTCCACATCGTAAATTTTTGCAAGGGCAAAACTCACAGTTCCAATACCGCTTCCGAGCTCAAGTACTCGTTTCACACCTTTGCCAGGTTTTGCGTACCACACAAGAAGCGAAGAAGCGTGAGTAGGGCGATGGGCGGGTCCTGCATCAACTATCTCTATACATCTGATAATATCAGGATCGAACTTCATAAAGATTCCAATATCTCCCTCACCATTTTGTTCACAATTTTTCCATCTGCTCTTCCTTTAACTTTGGGCATAACAATTTTCATAACTTTACCCAGATCCTTTGGAGAAGAAGCCCCTATCTCTTTTATTGCTTCCATGACGATCTCTCTTATTTCTTCCTCCGAAAGTTGCTTTGGAAGATAGGACTCTATAATTTCCAATTCCTTTTTTTCTTTTTCTGCGAGTTCTTTTCTGCCATGCTTCTCGTATTCTTCTATGGCTTCTCTCCTCTTCTTTGCCTCTTTCATGAGAGCTTCCATGACTTCCTCGTCACTAGCTTCCTTCATTCTTTCAACTTCCAGATTTTTCAGAGTTGTGAGTATCATGCGAAGTGTGTTCACTTTTATTGCATCTTTGTTTTTCATCGCTTCTTTCAGATCCGCCATAAGCTTTTCCTTCAAGGTCATGACTAGTACCTCCTTCTCAAAAAGTGAGACCCCGCCCCGCGGGGTCTCAAGAAACAACTCCCTTCATTATTCTCACAAGATCTACGAAAGATTCTTTGAGACTTGCCCCTCCTACAAGACCACCGTCTATATCCTTTTGTACAATAAGACCCAAGAAATTGTTGGGTTTTATGCTACCTCCGTAGAGAATTCTAATCGTTTCAGCCGTTTCTTCATCGTACATTTGTAAGAGTAATCTCCTGATGAAAGCATGTACCTCTTGCGCTTGCTGCGGAGTTGCCACTTTTCCTGTTCCAATAGCCCAAACAGGTTCGTAAGCTACAACTACTTTCTTTGCCTCTTCTTTGTTGAGACCATAGAATCCTTCCCTTATTTGCTTCTCCACAACGCAGAATGTAAGACCTTTTTCTCTTTCCTCTAGTGTTTCTCCCACACAGAAAATAGGCGTCATGTCTTTTGCCAGAACGGCTTTTATCTTTTTGTTTATTAGCTCATCATCCTCTTTGAAAATCCGTCTTCTTTCCGAATGTCCCACTATCACGTACTCTACACCTATTTCTTTCAGCATCAAAGGAGAAATTTCTCCTGTGAATGCTCCTTGATCTTCGTAGAAGACATTCTGAGCACCAAGTTTGATGTTTCTCCCAGAGAGAATCTCACCAACTTCTGAAAGAGCTGTAAAAGGAGGACACACAACTACTTCAAACTCTTCTACATCATGGAGCTCGTTCAGCAACAAAGTCACAAATTTCTTCGCTTCTGAGATCGTTTTGTGCATCTTCCAGTTTCCCGCAAGGATAAGTCTACGGGTTATTTTTTTTTATCAGCTATGCTGGCAATTCCGGGAAGCTCTTTACCTTCAAGAAATTCGAGAGAGGCTCCTCCGCCAGTTGAAACGTGAGAGAATCTATCTTCTATTCCAAATTTGTTCACAGCTGCTGCACTGTCTCCACCACCAACAACTGTTGTGGCTCCTTTTTCTGTAAGAGAAGCTATTGCGAGAGCAACTTGTTTGGTTCCTTCCGCAAAGTCGTCTATCTCAAAGACCCCCATAGGTCCGTTCCAAACGACCGTTTTCGCGTCGGAAAGTTTTTGTTTGAAGAGTTCTATCGTTTCAGGACCAATATCGAGACCCATCCAACCTTCAGGAATACCTTCGTCGATTTTTACTACTTTCTTCTCCACACCCGCTTCTATTTTCTGGGCTATGACAGCATCAACAGGAAGAACGATCTCCACATTCTTTTCTCTGGCTTTGTCAAGGAGTTCTTTCGCAAGATCAAGCTTATCTTCTTCGTATTTTGAAGAACCAACTTGTTTTCCAAGCGCCTTCAAGAATGTGAACATCATGGCACCACCGATAAGGATTCTATCTGCTTTTTCCATGAGATTCGTAATAACACCGATCTTGTCGGAAACCTTCGCACCACCAAGAACAACGACGTAAGGTTTTTCAGGATTGTAAGTCACCTTAGAAAGGAATTTGATCTCCTTCTCCATCAAGAAACCTGCCACGCTGGGAAGAAACTGAGCAATTCCAACATTGGAAGCGTGTGCCCTGTGAGCTGTTCCGAAGGCATCGTTCACATGAATGTCTGCTAGGCTCGCCCAGAACTTGGCAAGTTCAGGGTCATTTTTCGTTTCCCCGGGATGGAATCTCGTGTTTTCAAGCAGAAGGGCCTCTCCTTCTTTCAGTTCCTCAACGGCTTTCTTTACTTCGTCACCAACCACCGCCGGCACGAATTTCACTTCTTGTCCCAGTAACTGTGAGAGTCTTTCGGCAACCGGTTTCAAGCTGTACTGAGGATCAGGTTGCCCTTTCGGCCTTCCAAGGTGGGAAAGCAAAATCACTTTCGCTCCTTGTTCCAAAACGTATTTTATCGTCGGGATGGCTGCTCTTATTCTAGTGTCATCCTGAACCACACCTTCTTTCACTGGAACGTTGAAATCAACTCTCATTATGACCCTTTTCCCTTTTAAATCGACATCCTTTACGGTCATTTTTTCCATGTTCACACCTCCTTCACAAGCTCACAAAGGGCGGGAGCACCCGCCCGAATTCGTCACATTTTGAGGAGCAGTTCAAGTGTATCAACGACTCTGTTACTGTATCCATACTCATTGTCGTACCAAGAAGCAACTTTCACGAGCTTTCCACCAATGACGTTAGTTATGGTAGCATCGAATATTCCAGAGAAGGTTGTTCCAATAATGTCAGTGCTCACAATAGGTTCTTCGTTGTAACCTATAATTCCCTTCAGTTTTCCTTCGGTGGCTTCTTTCATAACAGCGTTCACTTCTTCTTTCGTTGTCTCTTTTTCCACGAGAACGGTAAGATCTGTAATCGATCCGTCTGGTGTTGGGACTCTGATAGCCATACCATCAAGTTTTCCTTTCACTTCAGGCACAACCAAAGCAACCGCTTTAGCAGCACCGGTGGTTGTGGGGATTATGTTGACAGCCGCTGCTCTTGCCCTTCTCAAGTCCTTATGAGGAAGATCGAGAACCCTCTGATCGTTCGTGTAAGAATGGACCGTTGTAAGCATTCCGCTTACAATACCGAACTTTTCGTGGAGTACTTTTACAATGGGAGCGATTGAGTTTGTCGTACAAGATGCACAAGATATGATAGTGTGTTCAGGTTTGAGTTGATCCTCATTACATCCTATAACTACGGTGATGTCTTCCCCTTTGGCTGGAGCGGTGATTATGACTTTCTTGGCACCTGCTTTGAGATGAAGTTCCGCCTTTTCTCTGTTTCTGAAAACTCCTGTGGATTCTATCACGAAATCGACACCGAGATCTTTCCATGGAAGTTTGGAGGGGTCAGGTTCTGCAAACACTCTGATCTCTTTTCCATCGATGATAAGAGAGTTCTCTGTGTACTCAACTTTCCCAGGAAATTTCTTGTGGACAGAATCGTACTTTAGAAGGTGTGCGAGTGTTTTGGTATCTGTAAGATCGTTGATGGCTACTACTTCGATGTCTGGATTCTTCCTCTCGTAGATGATTCTGTAAACCAACCTTCCTATCCTTCCAAATCCGTTAATAGCCACCCTTGCCATGCTTTTCCCTCCTTCTCACATTATTCCTGGTATTCCAAATTGTTGTGTAATCTTGCTCATTTCTTCCTCTCTTCTCTGCTCGATCTTTTCCATGATTTCGTTCATGGCTGCCACGAGGAGGTCCTTCAGTGTTTCAAAATCTTCCTTCAAATCCTCATCTACCTCTATCTCTTTCACTCTACGATCACAAGTTGCAACAATCTTCACAGCACCCCCACCAACGGTAGCCTCCACTTCCATATTTGAAAAACTCTCTTCGAGCTCCTGAACCTTTTTCTGCAACTCTTCTTGCATCTTCATGAAATCTTTGAGAAGTTTCTCTTGTTTCCCTCCACCTAAGCTTTTTCCACCAAAGCTTTTGATTTTTTTCAAATTATCCCTCCTGTTCAAAGAGTTTCATTATCTTTTGAGATACTTTTTCTATCGTCTCTTCTTTTCCCATGAGCCGAAGTTCAACCACAACTCTCTTCCCGAGTTTCTTGGAGAAAAGACTTTCGATTTCTATCAACCTCTTTTTCATCAACTCGTAATGCATTTTTTTCGAGGAATCGAAAGAAATTACCACCTTCTTTCCATCGAAACTGACTTCTGAGAGGCTAAGAGCAACGAAAATGGAAAGATCCCCTTTCTCTTTCAACTCCTCCATGAGTTCTCTGAAGAGACTATCGAAATCATCATTTTCGTCTTTTTTTTTCTCTTCGCTACCCAAATTTTTCTGAACGATATTCTCCTTCTCTTTCTGAGGGTTTTCTGACACCTTTTCGCTAGCGAATCGCGCAGTTATATAAGCCGATCCAACTTTGCACACGAGTTGTTTCTCCTCGGCAAACTTTATTTCTCGTAGGAGAGACAAAAGCTGTCTGGAAACCTGAACAACATCGGTAGGTGAAACGTCGTAGACTCCTCTTTCTCTCTCAAGATCATCTATTAAATCCTCCACCGCTTCTTGGAGGAGCACTTCATAATCTTTTCCACTGTAGTAAACCTCATCCAAAACCATAAAAACCTTCTTCACATCGCCCGAAAAAATGGCTTTCACGTAATCTCTCACCACTTGGATGGGTACCAATCCAAGAGCTCGATGTACCGTTTCGAGATCTATCTTTCCCTCCGAAAATTTCCAAACTTGTTCCAACATAGTAAGGGCATCTCTTAAACCACCAGCAGCTCTTTTTGCAATGAATCTTAAAGCCTCTTCCTCAATGTCTATACCTTCTGCTTCAGCGACTTCCTGAAGTCTTTTTTCTATGAGCTCCTCCGGAATATTTCTGAACTCAAAGACTTGACATCTGGAGATTATCGTGGGTGGAACCTTCTCAAGGTTGGTCGTCGCGAGGACAAATACTACGTGAGACGGTGGTTCTTCAAGGGTTTTGAGTAGGGCATTGAAAGCTTCTTTCGTGAGCATGTGTACCTCGTCTATTATGTACACCTTATACTTTCCTTCCATTGGTCTATATCCCACAGCATCTCTAATTCTTCTGATCTCATCTATTCCCCTGTTCGATGCAGCATCAAGCTCTATCACGTCCATGAAAGTGCCTTCGTCTATCTCTTTACAAGCTCTGCATTCATTACACGGTTCAACTCCCTTTCTGTTCTCGCAATTCAAGGATTTTGCAAGAATTCTCGCCAAGGTCGTTTTTCCCGTCCCCCTAGGCCCAGCGAAAATGTACCCATGAGCAACACTATCTTTCTGAATAGCACCTATTATTGCTTTCTTCACGTGGTCTTGATCTACAACCTCTGCAAACGTCTTCGGTCGGTATTTTCTGTATAGTACCTCCATGGGATCACCCCGTGTAGTATAATCGAATTGTACCCAGCATTATTATACCAGAGGGGATTTTAAAAGTGATTGAACAAAGGAGGAAAATCGTGAAAAAAATAACTATCCTGATCTTGGTGCTCATTTTGATCCCGATTTTTCTGAGCACCGTTCCTCAGGAAAGTAACATTTCCTTTCGTGAATTGAACACCATTACCATAAAAGAATGGTTCAAAGATTTGGTTAGGTCCAGAAGGGGATCATACAAATTGAAGACAGATGAAGATTTCTTGGAAGATTTATGGCAAACAATAAACCGAGCGGCTCGTGAAACAAATTTTGATCCGATTCTCATCATCTCAGTTATAGACGTGGAGAGCGACTTCAGAAACGTAATAGGTCTTTATGGCGAACTAGGAATGATGCAAATTAAGAAAGAAACAGCAGAAATGGTGGCGAACATCTATGGATTAGAGCCTCCGGAATCGGGTTGGACAGAACTCATATGGAACTACAGGTTGAACATAAAGTATGGATCTCATTATTTGAAGTATCTCTATGAAAAATTCAACAGCCTCAGGTTAGCCCTTGAGTACTATAACGGAGGAAACAGTAGAAAGACGTATGCAAAAAAAATACTTGAAACGTACCAGATGTTCAAAAAAGAGCTTGGAATTTAAACCTTCACGTAAGTTTTTCCAGAGGAATCTTGTATTACCCGAATAGCCAGTTTCTCTACTTCAACTTCTTCCAGTTTTCTGCCGTCAGGGGTTTTATAAACAACTTTTCTGCTTCCTTTTATCTCCTCTACAGCCTCGAACAGCACCCTCGAAAATCTCTTTGTAACAGAGAAAGAAACTCTTTGATTCACAATTACCCCACTCACACCCATGAGAAAAAGCTTCTCCAGAAGTTCTTCATCGATTTCTTGAAAGCGAAACCTATTCTTCTCGAATACACCCAGCGCCACAATTTCTCCTGTTAAGTCGTAGAGTCTCGTTCCTTCCGATCTTTCGTATTTTTCTATAATCTCTACAATCTCTTTGTCCATGGTCACTATCTTTCCAGTGTAGTAAACCAGATCTCCGCTTTCCAGCTTGCGAATCACACTCAAAGAAACAGGATATCTCAGGACTATTTTCAAAAAGATCACCTCACAATCGCTTGAACAAAATCGTCTATAAAGTTCACAAACGGATTCACTACCAACGGTATTATCCAAAGAACCAACAAAGCGAGCAAGAACAATATACCGTACACTTCGTATTTTACCAACCATTCCATGTACTTATCTGGCAACAAAGAAGCGAGAATCTTGCTACCATCGAGAGGAGGTATGGGAAGAAGCGAAAAGATCGAGTAAGTGAGATTATACTTGGCAGCTTTCACCATGAGGAACCACCAAAAACTCCTTTCCGGTAATTTTGACGCGATAAAGCCGCAGATGAAAAATAAAAGAAAACTCGTAAAAGGCCCAAGAATCGATATTTTCAAAAGATCTCTTTTCTTGTTTCTCAACTTCCAGAATCTAATGGGAACTGGTCTGCTCCAGCCGAATTCGAACAATATGAAAGACACCGTTCCCACGGGATCAAGATGAACGAACGGGTTTAGAGACAACCTCCCCGCTTGTTTGGGAGTGGGATCTCCAAGTTTGTAAGCCACAAAACCTTTGACATACTCTCTCGGTGTTGCAACAAGAAAGACAGCAAGGAATCCCGTCAAAATATTGCTCAACGTTGGAACAACTATTCTCATGGTTCGTCACCCTTTCAAAGACTCTCTCAAAAACTCTTTCATCCTCAGTGCGTCTTCCGTCAGTTTGTTCCTCAGCTGTAAAGTTCTTTTCAGTGCGATAGAAGCTTTCAAGGAAATTTCCAAAGGATCTCTTTTTGAGAAAAAGAACTCTTCTTTGGTGTACTTCCCGAAAAATCTCCTCGCTTTCTGACAGTCTACAACAACGAATGGTATTTCGAAATAGGAAGCCACAAGTGCAGGATGAAATCTCTCTGTTATGACGAGGGAAGAACTCGCTATTTCTTCGAGAGGATCATCACCTGCTCGAAGTGGAGGAAGATAAGAACAATCTTCCGGAAACGCTGTTGAAAGAACGAAATCCTCAATTCCGTATTCCTTAAAATTCTTCAAAATGATAGAAACATCTATGGGTGTTTTCAGAAAAAAGACAACCTTCTTTTCGTTTTTTTCTTTCGGTTCGATGTCCATAAGATGTAGTAGAGAAGGATCGGTTCCCATCCAAACTCTTCCACCAATTGCCTTAACATACCTGTAGGAAACAGGATCTCGTGCTATGAAAAGCGTGTTCCTGTGTCTAAGTACATGTTGAACGAGCCTTTTTGAAATGCTTCTTTTCAAAGGTCCCAAGCTGTTTCCGAAAAAAACAAGTGGCTTGTTGAAAAGAAGAGAAGTTTCAGCTAGATAATAATAGTAGAGCAAACTTCTAAAACTTGTCACATCCTGAAGTAACCCCCCACCTCCAGCTATAGATATCTGAGATCTTCTCAAGAACGACAACATCTTAAAGGAAACTCTGTCAACAGCTGTCACTCCCATAGCTTTCTTACCTTTTGGTAAGGGAACATAAATCGTGCTGAAACCGAAATCTTTCAACATTTTAACACATGCTTTGAACATGAGTTCGTCCCCAAAGTTATTGAATCCGTAATAACCCCACAAGAAAGCAGTTGCCAAGGAAAATCACCTCATTTTATAGAAGAATACTCTTGGAGAATTATACTACACGGGGTGAAAGAATGATCACAAACCTCTCGGACAATGTTTTTGTAATAGGAACTGGTGTTACCTCGAACAGTGTTCTTGTATGTGGGAAAAAAGAATGCATCCTTTTTGACACAACTCTTTTTCCAGAAAAAGCGAAGAAAATAAAAGAATTCGCCTTGGAAGTTTTGGGTAAAGAAATAGTGGCAGTTTTCAACACACACTATCATCCGGATCACACCTTCGGTAACGAAATTTTTCAGAGAATAATAGCACACACACTAACCAAAGATTCTCTGAATAAAATAGATAAAGAATACATGGAAAAACTCGGGGTGGAAGCCTCTATAAAACTTCCAACGGAAACTTTTGACGATATCCAGTCTTATAAATTCGGAGAAATCTCGGTTGAAGCGATCCATTTGGGGGGGCATACACCAGATTCCTCGATTTTCATTCTAAAAAAAGAAAAGATTGTGATATGTGGAGATTTACTTACAACAGGAATACACGCTGAGATGGTTGAGGACAGCAATCTCTCCGAGTGGATAGAGGCACTCGAAAGGGTAGAGAAGATCTCTGCAGACTACTTCGTGCCAGGGCATGGGAAAGTAGGAACATTGGATGACGTGAAAAAGATGAAAGATTACATCTCAAAAATTCTGCGTCTCAGAAACGGTAATATATTACACTCCGAACTTTTGAAAGATCCCAATTTTTCCTCACGTGAGCATCCAGAACTCTTGAAATGGAGTCTGGAAAACATTATTCGTTAAGCAATTCCAATCTTTCCTTTGGACTTACAATTTCCGTTATTCTTACTCCAAAATTCTCATCTATAACAACAACTTCTCCTCGAGCTATCAGTTTTCCATTCACAAGTATGTCCACGGGCTCTCCCGTAAGTTTGTCAAGTTCTATTATGGAACCGGGTATCATTTCAAGAACGCGCTTCAGAGTCATTCTCGTTCTTCCGAGTTCCACTGTGACTTTCAGTGGAATATCCAGAAGAATCTCCAATTTATCATGTGGTATTTCAGTCTTAGCGGTTTCTGAAGGTTTCAAATCAGAAAACTCCACCGGTTCAACTTTCACTTTCTTTTCTTCTTTTGTTTCTTCCGCCTTCTCTTCTTCTTTAGCATGTGTTTTTGTAAAGTACTCGTACATCTTTTTTACTAGATCTACTCCAATCACTTGATAGAATCTGGACTGTGCCAGATTTTCTATGTCTATTTCGAATTCGACGATTGCAACGTCCTTTTCTGGATCATCCACCACGGGAGGAAATTGAGTGTTGGGATCATCGAAATCGATCACTTCTACTTTTGGTGGGGAAATGTTGACCGTGACCCCCAACAACTCAGAAAGAGAAGTGGCAGCACTCCCCATCATTTGGTTCATAGCTTCTCCAACAGCACTGAGTTTGATCTCATCGAGCTCTTCACTCTCAACTTCTCCGCTTCCTCCCATCATCAGGTCCGCAATTGCAGCTACCAGTTTCTTTTCGAGAACAAGGACGTTCAATCCCTTCAGACCCTCTGTATATTCTACGGTTACAACGACCTGTTCTCCTTTGAAGTCACCTTTCACGTCCTTCATTTTTTCTTCCCTGACCGTTGGTACAGTTATGTGAACATCCCTTCCCAATATCATGGAAAGAGTGGTCGCAGCACTCCCCATTGCAATATTTCCTATCTCTCCTATCATGTCTTTTTCCTCTGGTGAAAGGACATCTTCAGAGTTTGAAGTATCGCTTAACAACTTATCTATCTCCTCTTGTGAGAGGAATTCATTTTCCGTCATTCTTCTTCACCTCCGTTGGTAAACTCACCGGTGACCTTCACCGCGTACTTTCCTTTGTATTTTCCAGGCGTTCCCTTGAATTTGGGTCTTCCCTCAACGTCGATCCTTATATCATCTTTGTAGTGGGTATTGAGCCTTATCACATCTCCCTCGCTTAAATCTAGAATTTCTCTCAACGTCAACTGTGTTTCCCCGATCACAGCTTGCACAGTTAAGGGAATCCTTTGAGACGCTGTTTTCAGCTCTTCTATCCTTTCCTCCAACCTTTCAGGTTTTCTTCCCATCATCCAAAAACGGTTCGAGAGTTTCTCCAGAAATGGTTCCAGAAGGGAAAATGGATAACACACATTTATGAAGCTTGTGAACTCCCCCCAAGACACCGATGCCGTTACAAGAAGAACGATTTCATTTGGAGGAACGATTTGGACAAATTGTGGATTCGTTTCCACGTTTTCAATAGACGGAATGAAATATTGGAAATCACTCCAAGCCTGGGCAAGAAGGGTGAGTACACTGGTGACTTCCTTTCTCATAATAGAAATCTCTATATCAGTAGGTGTCCTGTTGGGAGGATTATCCCCAGGACCACCCATGAGTATGTCAAGTATCGTGTAGAAAAGATCAAGTCTCATTTCAAATATGGCGCTTCCTTCGAAAACATCTCCGGTGAAAATAACGATGAAAGATGGTATCATAACCGATCTTATGAATTCCTCGTAGGTAAGTTGATCTATACTGATCTGCACATCGACAAACGTTCTCAATCTTCCTGAAAGATATGTTGAAAGAGTTCTCCCAAAGTTTTCATGAATCATCTGAAATGTTCGCAGTTGTTCCTTAGAAAACTTGCTAGGTCTTTTAAAATCATAAGGTTTGACCTTCTTCTCTTCTTCCTTTTCGAGAAGGTCCTCTTCTTTTACTTCTCCTTTCATCAAAGCTTCGATAAGCTGATTTATTTCCTCTTGACTGAGGACATCGGACACATTCCCACCTCACTCGGTGGTGGCGAATGCTTTTATGTAGAGATAGACGTTCAGAACACCGTATTTTTCCTTATCCCCCACGAATCCCGTGATAGTATTCACTGCTTCTCTTATCTGTCGTTTCAAAAGTTCGAGGCCCGGGACGGTACTCAGCTCGCTCTTCTCTTTGCTCAAAAAGATCATCATGAGAGCATCCATGATTTCGTCCTTTTTCTCGGCAATCTTGGATCTACAGGCATCACTTCCAACAGTGAAAGTGAGTGAATCTATGACCACAACATCTCTCCCACCTTTCAGAAGAAACGTTTGATTCTCTCCTTGCTGTATGAGCACGGCCTTTATCTCAACGGGTGTAGAGGACACACCGCCCTCTTCAGACTTACCCTGATTGCTTCCGAGAAACATTGGAAGCAGGAAATACACCGCCACAGACACCACCAGAGGGATTACGATACTCGTTATCAAGGAAGAAAAACCTCTTTTCGGTTGCTGTTCTTCTTCTCGTCTTTCTTCTTCGGCCATCGTATCACCTCACACCTTTTCCCTTTTGATGAGAATGTCTATTCTCCTGAATTCCCTTCTCAATCTCTCCAATTCATTTTGATATCTACTTTCCAATTCGTTCATTTTCTTTTCCCATTCAGAACGACTGATTTCACCGTTTTTGAGTTTTTCATTGAGCAACGTCTTTTCAACGCTTATTTCCTTTTCTAGATCTTCTATTTTCTTCTTTATTTCCCTATCCCCTAAACCTATCGGATAAAATCTATCGGGATTGTAGAAGAAATCTATGTTGAATCGCCCCAGTTTAATATCCGCCGCTCTTTCGATCATTCTTTTTTCTTTCAATTCGGTCAAGAAGAAATTCACAACGCTCGCCGCTCTTGCACACGAAAGGTGCCAGTTAGAAACGTAGATGGAATTTGGAAGAACTGGTCTGTCGTCCGTATAGCCGAAAACCTCAAGAACATTGGTTGTATGCTCTATTACGATTTGCCCCACTTTGGCTAAGAGTTCTTTCGCCTCAGCTGTAAGCTTGGCACTGCCCGTTTCAAAGAAAACCATATCTTTCAAAACTATCAAAGTTCCCTCATCACGTTCCTCAACCGTGATCTTTCCCTTGTATTCTTCGGAAAGCCTCATGAGTTCTTGATATATCCCTCGCTTCGATGTAATCAAAGGTTCTTCATTGATGCTGCGTCCGCCCATTAAAACACTTGGAGGCCGTCCACTCAAAGCAATCCTCAGTCCCACCGCCACTTGTTGGAATTTACCAGGACTGATGGTGGACATTGATATCAATGCTACAAAGAAAGTGAGAAGAAGAGTTACCATATCGCTGTACGTTGTCATCCATTGAGGTGCTCCAGCTTTCTGTTCTTCTTCCTTTTTCTTTGGCATCAGGCTGCTGCCTCCTGAGAAGCCGCTTCGTAAGCTTGTTTCTCTTTCTCAGGGAGGAATGATTTCAACTTTTCTTCCAAGATTCTTGGGTTTTCTCCAGCCTGTATTGAAAGAACTGCTTCGAGTATCATTCTCTTTTCCATAACGAGTGTATCCTTCCTTTTTTTCAACTTCTCAGCCATAGGAAGAAAGACTCCATTTGCAAGAACTGCTCCATACAAGGTTGTTATAAGAGCGACGGCCATGGAAGGTCCCAGTGTTTCTGGATTGTTCAAAGACTTCAACATCTGTATGAGTCCTATCAATGTCCCGATCATACCGAAGGCAGGAGCGTATGCTCCCGCTGACTCCAAAACAGCCGCTTGCCCATCCAATTCGTTTTCAAAGAGTTCCATTTCCGTTTCCATCATGTTTCTCAAAAGATCTGGATCCGTGCCGTCTACCACAAGCTGTAAAGCCTTTTTCATGAAAGGATCTTCGATATTCTCGAGATTTTCCTCCAAAGAGAGAAGCCCTTCCCTTCTTGCTTTCTCCGAAAAGGACACCATTGTTCTTATCAACTCCGGGTAGTTCATCCTGGGTTCTTTCAGCGAAGACAACATGATGTTTATGATCTTAAAAGCTCTATCTTTTGGATTTGCAACCATTGTGGCGGCGATTGAACCCACGACTGTGATGAACAAGGATGGGATGTTTACAAATGCTGCGAAATCGCCTCCACCTGTCATTATTCCTATAAGCAAAGCAGCCATGACGAGAACCAATCCCATCAAGGTTGCGAGATCCATTCGCTCACCTTCCTTGTTCTTTCCACCAGCAAAGTATCTTTCTCTTGTATTCTATCACTCGCTGAATAACCTCTTCTACTGATTCCTTCACAATGTACTTTCTTCCATTCAGAAGAGTGATCGTTGTATCAGGCAATGCCTCCACCGTTTCGATCAGATCAGCGTTCAGAAAAAACCACTTGCCGTCTATTCTTGTTAACCTGATCATAACTCATCATCTCTTGATGTTCACAAGTTCGTTGAGAATCTGATCTGCTGTCGTGATAACGCGGGCGTTTGCTTGGAATCCTCTCTGGGCAATGATCATTTTCGTAAACTCCTCTGCAAGATCCACGTTGGACATTTCTAGGGCACCGGGAATCAGAGTTCCTCTCCCTCCACTTCCAGGAGCTCCTATCTTCGGCACACCACTGTTGGAAGACATCGAATACAAGGAATTTCCCACTTCCATCAATCCAGCAGGATTGTTGAAAACAGCAAGTGCGATTTGCCCTAGTACATCTGTTAAACCGTTACTGAAAGTTCCTATTATCTCTCCTTGTTCGTTTATCGCGAAAGATTCAAGAACTCCCATAGGATTCCCATCTTGCCAAGGAATGTTCACCGTACTATCTCCAGAAAATTGTGTAATCCCTGAAAGATCAGCCGTTATGGTAACCACTCCGTCACCACTGAGACCCGTGTCGAACTGAATAGTCCTGAGCTCAGAAGATCCAAGGGCGTA
The DNA here is from genome assembly GCF_002866025.1 of Thermotoga sp. KOL6. Taxonomy (NCBI): domain Bacteria; kingdom Thermotogati; phylum Thermotogota; class Thermotogae; order Thermotogales; family Thermotogaceae; genus Thermotoga; species Thermotoga sp. KOL6. The sequence continues at coordinate 462,514 of NZ_LNDE01000002.1, read as the reverse complement.
AGAAGAACTGCCGGAGTCATAGTACAGTCCTCTGTACTGAACAGGTCTTCCAGATTCATCGAATTCTATAAGCCCCGAAATATAATCGTTTCCACCAACACCACTGGCTCCATTTTCGTCCAAAAGTTTCACAGGTTCTCCACTTGCAGTGTACGCTCTCCATATCCAAGCGTTTTTGAAACTTTCATCGCCTATTGTTGTGCTTCCGAGTCTAACAAACTCGTAATACACGGTGTACGCGTTTCCAAGAGAATCATACACCTGTACCGCTGTTGTGTAACGCGGAGAGGTGAATTCAACTTGAACGAAATTGGTAGGATTGTCCGCTTCATAGAATCTGGGTTCACCCGAAGTGGGAATAACGAGCTCGGCACCGTCTGCAATTGTGAGAGAGTTTGTGGTGTTGCTTGAATCATAAAATACTACCGTGTAATCGTTCCCAGAAGAGATGTCTGGATCAGTGATTGTGAAACTTCCACCACTCACTGTCACAGAACCCTTGTATATTCTTTGCCCAGAAGGATCTAAGACAATTGTCCAATAACTTCCATCCGGAAGACTGGTTGTTCCACTGAGGCTTCCATCCGTGGTGGCGGTTATTGTTTGAGTTTCCAGGTTGTTGTTGTACAACCCAGCTTCTTCCACTCTTCCAAATTCGTTGAAAACCATGTAACCAAACTGATCTGCTATTCCATCATTATCTGTATCGATGCTGATAGTGTACCTTTGGCTAGAACTGAACGGATCCGTTCCAAGATCATTTGCCGTTCTTTCAAACCACACCCTCACGTCGTGATCTATTCCGTTGTTGTCAGTCAAAGTTATAGTGAAGGGCCCAGGACCAACGTGGGAATTCAAATTTCCTTCAAACCTAACATTCGATGTCTTCTTGGCTGGCATAGTCATTCCCGCGCTGATCACGAGGTCTCCAATAGGCTTGTTGGTATCGATGTACCTTTCACCTGTTTCAGGATCTTGAACGGCAGTCCATCCCTGTACTTTGTACCCAGTTGAGGTTTGTATCAAGTTACCATTGCTATCCAATGTGAAGGCTCCTGCCCTCGTATAATAGTAAGCACTCCCATCCGATACGATGAAAAATCCGTCACCTTGTATGGCAAGATCTGTTTTCACGCCCGTATTTTGAAAGGAACCCTGTGTCATTATCTTGTCTATACTGGCCACCTGTGAACCAAGACCTATCTGCATGGGATTGGTTCCACCCACATTGGCTTGCGGTGCTCTACCCGCTTTGATCGTTTGCGCAAGCATCGTTTCAAAATTAACTCTCGACGCTTTGAAACCAACGGTATTCACATTGGAGATATTATTCCCAACAACGTCCATTGCAACCTGAAAATTCTTAAGACCAGTGATACCGCTGTAGAGTGATCTCATCATCACACATCACCCTCCTGAGAAATCTCTAGGATGGAGTTCACTGGATAGAGATAACCGTTCACCAACACGTATCCTTCTCCGTTTTTTATCTGAACTGCTTCCACTACACCGCCTTCTATACCTCCTATCTCTTCCATTCCCTCCGAAGTTACCTTGTAAACGTTGTAAGTGTATGAACCGTCTTCAACACTTACTCCGCTGTCATCTCTCCCATCCCATTGCCATGCGTGAACACCTGCTTGAACATTTCCCAGATCCTCCGTTCTTATGACGTTCCCATTTTCATCGAGAATTTGAATAACAACGTGAGCATCTTGATCAAGATTGAATATGATGCTCTCGGATTCTCCGTTACTCAAGTTCACTGTGTTGTTCTTCACAACAACGTACTTTCCAATCAGTGAAGCGAGTTGGGCAGGATTCACACTCGTTTGAGCTTCTACAAAGTCTTTCACAGCACTTGTGAGATTCGTTATCTGTTCTAAACTTGTAAGTTGGGAGAGTTGAGATATCATATCCTTCGTTTCCATTGGTTCCAGAGGATCTTGCATTTCTAATTGTTGAATAAGAAGTCTCAAAAACGCTTCTTTGTCTAAAGTCTTACCGTTACTTGTGTTCGCTCTCATTCCTTGTAGAGTAGAGTAATAAACGTTATCAAGGTTGTAAATCACGTCTTCACCCCCTCGATCAAATCCTCGAAAGACGATTCATGTTTTTCATGTTTGCTCTTTTGTTCTCGCTGTTCTTCCCTTCGATCCTGACCGTTGCTTTCTCGATGAAGATAATCATCGTTTTCCTCTTTTTCTATATAGACTTGTGTTTGAAAACCTCTCTCGTTGAATCGATCGATCAACTTCGGAAGATCTTGCTCTAATATGTGCTTCGCTTCATCTGTGTGAACTTTCAGAACGATCTTCAGATTGTTATTCTCTTTCGTAATCGTTACTTCCAGCTTTCCAAGCTTGGGTGGTTCTAAGTCTACAATCGCTTTCTCTTGTTTTTGAACATACATTTTCTCAACGATCCTCGGTATGCTTTGCACATCTGTCTTCTTTTCTTCAACAACAAAATAAGTTCGTTTTGCTCTTTCTTGATTTATTAGCTCTGAAATCCCTTTGTCTACTACCTCTCTGAAGCTTATGAGCTTTCCTTTTTCTTCGAACTTAAACGTTCCACGTTTTTCTGCAAATCGATGTGTGCTCTCATCGAATTTCCCATAATGCTTGTAATTCGTTTGAACCTTTTCATTTCCTGTATCCTTCGTTCGCAACCCTGTGTGATTTTCTTTCGCAGAATCGTACTTGCTCTCTTGAATCTGTAAATATTCCTTCGAACGCTCAAAGGATGAAGAAGTGTGTAAACCTTTTGTTGATTCCAACTCTTTGCTTTTTCCATGAGAAATTTGCTCGATTTTCTTTTCAAAAAGGCGAGTCTCTTTGTTCATAGATTCCTCTTTCGCAAATTCTTCTTTTTTCACAAAAGTGTTTTCAGAGAAAGTCACACTACTTCTGTCCTGCTTAACCCCCCAATGAGAATTGCTGGCCTTTGAATATTGACTGATTCTCTTTAAGGATTTACCGTCCTCCATTGAGGTGGTTCCACTCCTCACATTCATCAAACGTTGTAGGTTCTCCCATTTTATGGGACCATTTTTGTGATTTGATGGAGGTAGAACTTCCTTCCCACTCAATTTCCCTTTTTTTACGCTTACGTTTTCAAGGTTTTCCTTCTTTGTGACCAGATTAATGTTCAATGGATGGAAAATATCGTTCTTATTATTCTTATTGTTCTTCTCGTATACTGTGTGATCCTTTGGCGTGCTTTCTTCATGGATCAAGTGGTTTTTAATTTTAACTTCAAATGGTGCCTTTTTATTTTCCTCCTTTGTTACCCTCTTTGGCTGATCGGCCGGTTTTGTTTTCTCAATACCCAAATTGCCTTGATTTTTTTGACCTTTCTCCAGTCGATGAATTCGCTGATTGCCATCGTGAAGTTTTGAAAGGTTTTGAGATTTCTCGTCCTTGAAATACTTTTCCACATTTCCCCCTAGATCTGAAACAACATGTGTTTCTCGTTGTTGAAGATCACTGCCAATTTTCTTCTGTACCTTTTCTTTTCCTGTAGTTTTCTCTATTTCTCTCTTTGAAGACAGATCTTCTTGATCGATCTTTTTCATAATAAGTAGCCCAGTTTCTCCAAAACCATGAACCAGCCCTTCTGAAGCTTCATCAATGTTCACCACTTTTCTCGGTTTGAACGTCTTATTCTCGCTTTCAATCGATCTTGCTTTCTTTTCGTTTTCAAGATTTTTTTCAGAAACAACTTCTAATAGCTTTGTGAGAATTTGAAAATTCTTCTCCCGAGATGATTCAAATTTAATATTTTTAAGAATCACTCCAAATGCTCCATCATTTTTAGCCTTGCCACAGGTCTTACAAAAGATGTTTTTACCCTCTTTTGCTTTCATCAAGACAGAAAATAAGGTTTTCATCTTTTCTCCTCCAAAAGTTCCAGAGCGTTCTGCACAATGTATTGAACCAGAATAGATGCTTTCTCTCTATCCATCATGGAAAGTATCGTTCTCAAAGTTTCGGGATCCACTCCTTCTGCCTTTAGAAAACTAACCGCAACATCTGGAGAAAGGTTGTTCAAAGCGCTTGCCAATACCTTCAAATAAGTTTCCTTATAGAAAAGTTGACTCTCTCTTTCCACCATCTGTTTCACTGCCTCTTCCGCTTGCTTCACGAGAGCCTCCAATTTCTCTACAGTGCTATCCACTCCTACCATGATTTCCATCACCCTCGCCGCTTTTTGCGGATTAACACTAGAAAGAGATTCTAAAAATTCACCAGCGTAGGTTGGATCGGCCCTTTTGAATATCACTGCCAAAGTGGTGTCATCCACACTGTTCAACGCGTTTGCAAGATTTCTGGGATCGGTGTTCAAAAGTACATTTATAAGTTCGTCTACTTGCTTTTTGTAAGATTCAAGATCGTTTCTTTCTTTAATTAACTCTTCTTTCATTTTTTGAATTTCTTCTATCATTTGATCAACAACTGTCTTACGTGCTTCAAGAACTTTTGACATCTCTTCTAACTCTTTTTCTTTTTCAGTCATCTCCTCTATTTTTTGATTGTATATCTCTATGTACTTGTGATATATTCTCGTATAATATTCAGCTGGTGTTTCAGCCCTTAACGGCTGATAATTGATACGGTCTTTCAAAAAAGGAACCTTAGAAGCTAAAAAGGCAATATAGCTCCTCCAATCTTCGAAGGGGACTATTTTTCCACCGTATATTCTGTTTACCTCAAAAGAAACATATCCGTACATGAAGAGTATTACTAGAACAAGAAATGTTATGAGAAATGCCACGAGAAGACTTTTTCCCCTCTTTGGCAACGTGTATCTACCTCCCTCGCTTCCATTCTTCTACAAGCGTTCGTTTTTTTCCTAAACAGAATGGTAGAATTTTCATGGAGGGATGAAAGATGAAAAAAATACCCATCATAAAAAAGAACGGAGAGGTTATTTATTATGATGAAGGAACGCTAAATACGATGATAAAGGATTTTTTTCCTTGTCAAAGTTACAAACATTCTTTTTATATATCGGAACTGAGAATAGAGGCGAAAAAAAAGACGTACAACGTAAAAATCACTCTGAAAGGGCCGAGTGGTTCAGAAGTCTCCGGCGAGAGTAGTGGGGTAAGAACAGATAAGAATCTACCACGCCTTGTCGGAGAAGCTGTGGCAAACGCCTTGAATCCTTCGAAGGCAATTTCAGTTGACGACTTTCAATGTGTTAATCTTGCAGGAAAAAAGTTTGTCTTCGTTCACCTATCTTTTTCCAAAAACGGTAAAGAAGATTGGAGTGTGGGAGTTGCTCTGTTCCAGGGGGATTTTCTGACTACAATGATTTTTTCTGTGATAGACGCCCTGTTGAAATCTCCTATGAAAATAGAATGGGAATGAGATTTACATAAACTTTCTTTTATGTGATAAAATAGTACTCAAAGACACAGTGGGGGGTATTCGAATGAGTGCAAAAACTTTGGAGGACATCATATCCAAGATTTCGGGAGTCATCTCCGTAAAAGTGGTGGAAGAAGATGGACAGCCGAGGGAAATACACGTCATAGCAGACCCTTCCAGAAACCCAAAACAGATCGTCCGAGATATCGAAACTGTCGCCCTTGCTTCTCTCGGAATGAAATTGGACAGAAGAATAATCAGTGTAGCACAACTCAGCCAAGGAAGATATTCTCCAACAGCATCCTACGAGATCACTTCTATTGAAGTGAAAGATCATGGAAAAAAGAAACAGGTGAGAGTTACAATTAACAATCCTTTCGAGGAAGAAGAACTAACAGGAGAATCTGTAGGACCGGGCACCTCCACAAATCTTCCCAGGATAGTCGGTGAAGCTGTGATTGAGGCTTTCGATTTGGACTCTCCAGTTTCAGTTGATGATGTTCAAAAAGCTTTTCTGGCCGGAAAAGAATTTGTTCTTGTTCATCTCACCGTTCAAGATAACGAGAAAGAAAGGGCAGAAGTTGGTGTTGCTCCTCTAGAAGGAGATTTCCTGAAAGCCGTAGCGAAAGCTACCTTGAGAGTGATAAGAGATTTAGCTTAAAGAAACAGCTCCAAAGTGTTAACCACTTCTTCTATCTCTTCGTCTTTCATCTCTGGAAACATAGGAAGTGCTAGACTTCTCTTGGAAAGTGACTCCGCAACGGGAAAATCTCCTTCTTTGTATCCAAGATCCTTAAAGCATACCTGAAGATGAAGCGGTAGTGGATAATAGATGGCAGTTTGCACGCCTCTTCGTGAGAGGCCTTCTTTTACTCTATCTCTTGTAATTTCGTCTTCGAACAAGATAACGTACTGATGAAAAACGTGATATTTGTATCCCCTTTCTTCTACTTTAGGATATTCAACGGGTAGTTTCTTCTCTTCGAAGTACTTTTGATAACTCCTAGCCACTCTTACTCTTTCTTCAATCCATTTCTCCAAATACTTGAACTTCACTTTCAAGATTGCAGCGTGAATTTCGTCAAGTCTCGAGTTGTATCCTACCTCGTCGTGGAAATATTTCTTCTTCGCACCGTGAACCCTCAAAAACCTGCTTTTTTGCGCTATTTCCTCATCGTTAGTCACTATCATTCCACCATCACCGTAAGTCCCCAGGTTCTTGGTTGGAAAGAAGGAAAAGACTGCCGCATCTCCAACTGACCCACTTCTCTTTATTTCTCCATTGGAAAACTTCCACTCGGAACCGATCGACTGAGCACAGTCTTCCAGAATCTTCACATTGTACCTCTCCCTTAAAAAGCTCAAAGCCTCCAAATCCATCGTTCTTCCAAAAAGGTGAACAGGTATCACCGCCTTCACCTTTTCTTTCTTCAAAACCCATTCCAACTGATCCAAGTCCATGTTGAACGTGTCCTTTTCCACATCGATGAACATCACTCTTGCATTGAGTCTGTAAGGAGCGCTTGCAGTGGCGAAAAAAGTGTACGGAGTTGTGACTACTGTATCCCCTTTCCCAACACCCATGGCTCTCAGTGCAATGAGAAGGGCATCGCTCCCACTCGCAACTCCCACTCCATACCCTACACCAACGAAGTTGGCTATTTCTTTCTCGAGACTTTCAACGTTTGGTCCTAATATGACTCTCCCGGAAGATATCACTTTGTCCACAGCATTCAAGATTTCTCCTCTGATTCTCTCGTACTGCCTTGTAAGATCGAACAGAGGTATCATCTTCTCACCCCTTGAAAAGTTTTATGGCATTTTCCGTTGTCATCTCGTCCACCTTTGAAATGGAGACACCAAGCATTTCAGATAACGTATTCATGACATACTTTAAGTACTTCGGTTCGTTCCTTTTTCCTCTGAGAGGTTGTGGAGGCAAAAACGGACAATCCGTTTCCAACACGATGAACTCGAGGCCTATTCTTCTCACAGCTTCTCTCAGAGAATCGTTTTTCGGATAAGTCACAGGCCCTCCTATCCCAAGAAAAAATCCAAGATTGATGAACCTTTTAGCCCACTCCAAATTCGATGAAAAAGCGTGGATCACCCCTCTCCTTTCCGGAAGATTTTCGTCTTTCAAGATCTCGTAAGCCTCTTTGTATGCGTCTCTGATGTGGACAACAAGGGGTAAATTCAGGCGACGCGCGAGAGCTATCTGTTCTATGAACACCTTCTTTTGAATTTCCGCAGGAGAAAGATTTCTGAAGAAATCGAGCCCCGTTTCCCCAATGGCCACAACCTTTTCGCTTCTTGCAAGTTTTTCAAGGTAGTACGTGAAACCTTCCGATACATCTTTTGCGTCATGAGGATGCACACCAACCGCACAGAAAATCTTTTCACTCAAGCTAGAAATCTCCAGACTTTTTTTCGAATCCTCCAAATTCACACCTACATTCACAACAAATGAAATCCCATCTTTTTCGAAGTTTTCAACTATCTTTTTTCTATCTTCGTCGAATTGATGAAAGTGGAGATGAGTATGTGTGTCCACCATTGAAAATCCCCTCCTCACATGCTAATATACTATCAAAGCCTCTTGTGCCAAAGTGAAGAGATTCACCTTTTTGTGATGTAAGTGTTTCTTTTATCTTAACAATTAGGTTGATATAATTAGGTCGGATAACGAGATTTGGAGGTGGTGGATATGGCATCGGGATGCGGTTGTTCAAGAAGGTTGGTGAGTTCTTCAGAGATTTTGTGAATGTCTTCAAGTACATTTCCGAAGATCTAGAGATGTACTTGAAACTCGATCCCGCCGCGGAAAGTAAGCTACAAGTCTTTTTCTTTTACGCTTCTTTTCAAGGTCTCATGTGGTACAGATTCGCTCATTTTCTCTACAAATGGAAACTCAAAATTCTCGCCTATCTTTTGTACCACTTCGTTCGTACGGTGTTCTCCATGGATATCCATCCAGCTGCCGAGATAGCTCCTGGTGTTGTGATAGACCACGGGATAGGAGTGGTCATAGGAAGTACTGCCACTGTAGGAAGAGGTACTCTCATCTACCATGGAGTAACGCTGGGAACAAAGAAACCTTGTAGTGGAAAGAGACATCCGGATATCGGTGAGAACGTGATGATTGGAACGGGTGCCAAGGTACTCGGACCAATAAAAGTGGGGAACAACGTTGTTATTGGAGCGAATGCGGTTGTGTTAGAAGACATTCCTGACAACGCGGTAGTTGTTGGTGTTCCGGCAAAAATAGTCAAATGGAGGGAGGAATTCTGCCATGATGGAAAGACTGATAGGGAAGACACCAATAGTGAAACTCGATTCAGTGGATTCGAGGATATTCTTGAAACTGGAGAAAAACAATCCCGGTGGTAGTGTTAAGGATAGACCCGCTCTTTTCATGATTTTGGACGCCGAAAAGAGAGGACTCCTCAAAAACGGCATAGTGGAACCAACGAGTGGGAACATGGGAATCGCCATCGCTATGATCGCCGCAAAAAAAGGATACCGCGTGATCCTAACGATGCCTGAGACGATGAGCGTGGAAAGAAGAAAAGTTCTTCAAATGCTTGGTGCAGAACTAGTTCTCACTCCCGGGGAATTGGGAATGAAGGGGGCTGTAGAAAAGGCCCAAGAGATCGCCCGTGAAACGGGAGCTCATATGCTTCAACAATTTGAAAACCCGTTTAACGTTTATTCACATCAGATAACGACCGGACCGGAGATTTTGACACAAATGGACTACAAAATAGACGCTTTCGTTGCGGGAGTAGGTACAGGTGGAACGATAAGCGGCGTTGGAAGGGTTTTGAAAACATTCTTTGGTGACAAAGTAAAAGTAATAGCCGTAGAACCTGCAAAATCCCCTGTTCTCTCAGGTGGTCAACCCGGCAAACATTCAATCCAAGGAATCGGGGCAGGTTTTGTACCCAAAATCCTGGATAGATCCGTCATAGATGAAGTGATAACCGTCGAAGACGAAGAAGCCTACGACATGGCAAGGTTTCTTGCGAAAAAAGAAGGCTTACTCGTTGGTGTTTCCTCTGGGGCCAATGTTGCTGCCGCTTTGAAGGTCGCAAAAAGATTCGGAAAAGATGCAAGAATCGTGACCGTCGCCCCTGATCATTCTGAGAGATACCTGAGCATCCTATGAGAGGAACTTATGTTTTGCTTTTAAAACTCTCTAAAAGAATCACCTTAAAATATGGAAAGAAAGCCGCACGTTTGGAACCTGGATACTACGCGTATGTGGGATCTGCAATGGGGGGATTCTCCAAAAGAATCCCCCGTTACTTTTTGGGACCGGAGAAGAAACAATGGCACATCGATTATCTTCTGGAATACTCACAGATTGCAGGTCTGATCATGTTTCAAGGAAAAAGAATAGAAGAAGAGGTTTCGCGTGTGCTATCATATCATTTTGAGGGTATCGGGGAATTTGGAGCGAGCGATCTGAAAGTAAAAACAAATTTGTTCCGCGTTGTTCCTTCAAAGCTTTTTTCGATCTTGGGGGGATTCCGTGAGGATAGAAATATTCGATGGTCACAGAAACATAGGGGGAAACAAGATCAGAGTTGTTGATTCTGAAAACGACGCTTTTCTATTGGATTTTGGTCTCAACTTTTCTCGTTGGAGTATGTTTTTCGAAGAGTTTTTGAATCCTCGAACGGGTAGGATAGTACAAGATCTTCTGAAGCTCAATTTGATTCCTCGACTGAACATCTACCGGGAAGATCTCTTCGATGAAACTTTCGAAGATCACGTGAATTACTCCTTTCTTTTCTTGAGCCATGCACATGCAGATCATACAGGAATGATCGGCCTCGTGAACGAGAAAATTCCTCTCCTCATGACCTCAGAAACTCTTGCCGTGATGAATGCCAGCGTGAATACGAGTAATACGAATGTTCTTACACAACTCGTTGGGAAAAAGAGAGTTAAGGCAACAGACAAAGACGTGGAAAGAGGTGTCAGAGAAGATCTCAGAGTGAGTCCCAGAACAAAAGACGCAGAACCTCTCACGAGAATTGTTTCCTTCCCGAAAGAACCGGAGACTCTCCCAAACGAATACAAAAAAGTGGACCTCACATCCCTTTGGAAAGACGAGCTACTCGTCGAGCCCGTTTACCACTCTGTTATCGGTGCTGCTGGTCTTGTTACCAGAGTGGACAACTTTTGGATAGCTTACACGGGTGACTTCCGAACAGGTCCAGAAACAACTGAAGAAGAAAAATATTGGTTGGAAACCCTCGGCGAAAGGAGACTGTCGCTCTCCCTTCGAACTACTCGATTTTTTGAGAATCTGAAAGATAAAAAACCTCTTGTCTTGATTGTGGAAGGTACGAGAGTAACGAGAGAAGAAGACACTGAAAACACGGAAAAGGACGTTTTTGACAACGCAATGGAAGTCTTCAAAAAGACGAAAGATCTCATATTCGTGGACTTTCCAACCAGACATCTTGAAAGGCTTTTCACCTTTCTAAGGGTATGCATGGAAAACGAAAGAAAGCTGGTTCTCATGCCAAAAGATTATGCTTATCTCATAGAGATGGAGCGCATAGAACCTCTTTGGAAACTCACTGACGAGGAGAGATCCCACATAAGAGTGTATCATCCAGGTAAAATAAGCTATATAAACCTAGAGAAAGAAGCGTTGATTCGTGCAAGAGATGAGAAAATACTCATTCATCCTGAGGAGATAAATTTCTCTCCTCGTGATTACGCGATCGTTGCGGGTTATTGGGATTTCCCCCACATTCTCGACCTCGATGAGAGGATATTGAACGGAGCCGTCTACATTCATTCGACCAGTGAGGCGTACACCGAAGAACAAGAAATCGATGCAAGACGTTTCCTGAATTGGATCGAATACTTCAACATAAAACCACGTGGTATTGAAAAGCGAAATGAAAAGGTTGTTTTCACCAAAGAATTCCACGCATCAGGTCATGTTTCACCAAAGAGTTTGAAAACCCTCATAGAAGCCGTGAATCCTGACTATATTGTGCCGGTTCACACTCTCAACCCGAATTGGTTCAGTACGAACTGGCCCGAGAAGGTCCTTCTCGATAGTATAATCATGATATAATTTGTTTTGACACTACTAAGAGGAGGTGGAAAAGTGGCGAACAGAGAGGAGATCTTTTCAAAAGTGAAGAACATAATCTCTGAGAAACTTGGAGTGGATGAAGCACAAGTTACAGAAGAAGCGAAACTCATAGACGATCTCGGCGCGGATTCTTTGGATCTTGTTGATCTTGTGATGGATTTTGAAAGCGAGTTTGGAGTGAAAGTGGACGATGCAGACCTAGAAAAGATTTCAACGGTGGGAGATGTGGTCGATTACATCGAAAAAAAATTGGGGTGAGTTCGCTCACCCCTTTTCTATTTCCTCCGGTGTTATCACTCTGATTCTTTTTGAGAGATCGTATTCTTTGAATCTGTCCCCGCTCAGAATGACCGCGTTCATTGAAGTTGCAAGAGATATGATGAGATCGTCTGCCGGTGATTCGAAGAGAACGTTCGACGAATTTTTCCATCTTTCGAATTCTTTCTTTTCAGAAATCGGGAGAATGTATTCCACATTCTTGTCGAAGACGATTTTGTACGGAAAGAAATATTCTCTAAAAAAAGCAAGTTTTTCGAAAATTTCGTCGATGAACGAAACGTGCAAATTGCCTCTCCACAACAGATTACTTCCATCAATTACAATTGGAGCATAAGGTTTTCTCATCAGAGCCGCTACAAGATAAGGATGAACATCCGCACTCCTCACCCTGTTTTTCTCCAAAGGATCGAGAATTCCGTAAAGGAAGCGCAACTCATCGATTTCTTTCTCATTCAATCTCTCAAGAGAAAGCCTTTTAAGACGTACGAGCAAATCTGTCTTCTCTTCTGGTTTTTTCGTTTCTTTTTCTTCAACACCTTCCAGATACAAATAAAGTTCCAAGAAATCCCTCTTTCCAAGCCTCACTCTCAGAGAGTCTGCTTTTTCCATGAATTCCTTAACACTTTTTGCTTTGATTTTTTGTTTGAGTTTCTCAGAAGGGAAGGGATACTTCTTAGGTGAAAACCAGAACAAAATCTCAAGAACGTCGATCTCTTCCACACCGAGAACTTTGGAAGAAAGTGTTAAATCACCTTTTAAAGCTTCCCTCACAGCGAATTCAAAAATGTCCGGTGAAACGTTCACCTTTGAGAGTTTTCCCAAGAAAATTCCTTTTAAAATCCTCAAATCCTTCTCCTTCCAATTCCGCCTTCTGAGAAGACTTAAAAAATCCTGCCTGGCTTCCATCAGAATCTCTCTCATTTGCATATCGCTATTTCGTCTCCTTCCTTAACGGAGAGAAGTTTGCTCGCGTTTCCTAGATTAACCGCTATCTCGAGAAAACCTGCACTGTCAGGGTGAACAAGAAACTCACCAATCTCCACATCACCGAAGGCTTTTGTAACCGTCGCCTTGAATTCCTTTTTTCCCACTTTTATCTTTACTATATCGTCGAAATCGACTCCCATTCCTGCAAACATTTCGTAAGGGATGTTCGTTGAGACGTTACCGAAGGTATCGATAATGGCAACCTCCCCAATGACTCTATTCTCGTCGATATGAGGTTTCTTCATCTTCAATACTTCGTAAGACAGAAGCCTTTCACCAATTTTTTCCATAGGAAGTCCCATATCGAGATGTGCTGCAACGGGAGCAAAAATGTCCCGACCATGAAAAGTGAAAGAAGGATTCTTCCTGTAGAAAAGATCTCTGTTCTCGATCTCTCTGATCTCGGAAACCCCGTATTCTTCTGCAACTACAGTGAGAACTCCGTTATCTGGTGCGACAAAAATCTGGTCGTTTTTGGTTTTCATGACGATAGCTTTCCTCGATGTTCCAACTCCGTAGTCCACAACGACAAGAAAAACCGTAGAAGGTGGAAAATCGAGAGTAGCCCTGTAAAGTACATGGCTCGCTTTCCTCACGTTGAATGGTTCTATCTCGTGTGTGATGTCAATAATTTCAGCGGTAGGATTTATTCTCTTGATAACGGCTTTTGCGACTCCCACATAATGACTCTTCAAACCCCAGTCCGTGAGAAAACCTATCATTCTTCCTGCCCCCTATTTTTTTTTTTGAATTGTTTGATTATTTTATGGTATTATTATAACGATGCGAATTCTTTGTGAACTTTTTTGTCCCGCCCGAGCCCGCCGGGCCGTGGGGAAAGAGAAAGGGGAGGATTTCCCTCCCCTTTCTCTCTGAGACATCTCTTTTACTCCACAGGTTCAAAATCTTCTTTCGAAGCGCCGCACAACGGACAAACCCAGTCATCTGGAAGTTCTTCAAAAGGTGTTCCAGGTTCGATTCCGCTGTCCGGATCCCCTTTTTCTGGATCGTAGATGTAACCACAGAGCGTGCACCTGTACTTCTTCATAACTTCACCTCACTCTTCAACAGTTATCTTTTTGCTGCTTTCCCAAAGACCATGTATGTTACAGTAAGACAATGCAAGGATGGTTCCGGATCTGTTCAATTTTAACACAGTCACAACGGTGGGTTCGGTGTACACAGAACCTGTATTTGGTCCTTGTGTTGATTCTCCATGGGCATTGAATTCGTATCTTCCCACCTCGTAAACGTAGGGATCGCCTTCAGGCTGGAAGAATACCTTTATCCATCTGATATGATGCTCTGTTGTGTTCGGATGTGGAATTTCCTTTCCTACTGTAACAGTCACCTGAACAGCCTCACCCTTTTTGACTTTCTCCGGAGCTTCTATGACAGGAACGTGTTTCTCTTTCTTGAAATCTTCTGTTTTTATAAAATCAGCCAAACTCATCGTTACCCCTCCTCAAATTGAGAATTCCCTGTAAGCACTCTTGGGAGCACCACAAACTGGACACTTTTCGGGTGGTTCCCCCTCCACCGTGTGGCCACACACAGGACAGATGTAAATCTTCTCCGCTGAATAATCCTCTCCCTTTTCCACGAGTTCCTTCGCTTTTTTGTACATCTCTGCGTGAATTTTTTCAGCTTCCCAAGCGAATTTTGTGCTTCTTTCTGCCCCTTTCTCTCCTTGGAACTGAGAAACGGTGTTGTAAACAGGATACATTTCGTTGATCTCAAACGTCTCTCCATCGATACACTGTTGGACGTTTTCTGCCATTTCGCTGTAAATCTTTCCAAGCTCTCTGTAATGATTTCTTGCGTGGACAAACTCTGCGTAAGCAATTGCTCTGAAAAGATTCGCTAGCTTCTTCAGACCTCTCTTTTCAGCTTCGTCTGCAAAGATCAGATACTTCATGTGAGCCATGCTTTCCCCCGCAAACGCATCTTCGAGAAATTTCTTCGTCATCTCTCTCACGCTTCCACCTCCCAATTTCTTAGGTGTTTCTCATTTGTATATTCTATCACAAGCGATTATAATTTGTTATCATTTTTGATTGTTACATTTTCAAGAAGCCCTATGCCACGATGTACTGAATATGCCTTCTTCTCATATCAACATATATTTTAACTTAAATGTAACCTTGACACCAATGACAGTGTATGTATAATAATGTCTGTGATACTGAACAAATTTGTCAACTATAGTAGACAAAAGGGGATGGGAATTTTGTGAAGATCGGCGAAAAACTCAAAAAATTGAGATTGTCGAGAGGATTGACCCAAGAAGAACTCGCTGAGAGAACGGATCTTTCAAGAAGTTTCATATCGCAACTTGAGTCAGATAAAACATCTCCCTCTATAGACACTTTAGAAAGAATTTTGGAAGCGCTAGGAACAGACTTGAAACACTTTTTTTCAGATGTTGAGGAAGAAAGAGTTGTTTTCAAAAAAGAGGACAGGGTACCCGTTTACGATGAACCAGAAGGTGTAAAGAGTGAAATATTGATGAGTGGTGTGGAGGACAAAGAAATAGACCCAATCCTCGTAACGTTGGAGCCTGGCGCTCAAACCGAGGAGGAATCGTACCACGAAGGTTCTGAATTCGGTTTCGTGATTCAAGGAAGAATAGAACTCTACTTAGATGGAAAAAAATACAGATTGAAAGAAGGAGATTGTTTTTATTATCGAGCCGATAAGAAACATTACGTAAAGAATGTGGGAAAGAAGAAGGCGGTGTTACTCTGGATCATGATAGATTGAAAAATTTTCAGAGGGGAGGGATTAACATGAAAAGCTTGGGAAGGCACCTGGTGGCGGAGTTCTATGAATGCAACAAAGAAATTCTAGATGATGTTCAACTCATTGAGAAAGAAATGAAACAGGCAGCTTATACAAGTGGAGCAACAATAGTCACATCAACGTTTCATAGGTTCCTCCCCTATGGGGTGAGTGGTGTGGTGGTGATATCTGAATCCCACCTAACCATTCACACCTGGCCCGAATACGGTTACGCAGCGGTGGATCTTTTCACTTGTGGTGAAGATGTTGATCCTTGGAAGGCGTTCGATCATTTGAAAAAGGTACTCAAAGCTCAAAGAGTTCACGTTGTTGAACATCAAAGAGGAAGATACGATGAGATAGGAATACCGGAAGACTCACCACACAAAGCCGTTGTTTGAAGGAGGTGTGAACGTTGAAAGAACTGGAAAGAGAACTTCAACCGAGACAGCATTTGTGGTACTTTGAGTACTACACGGGAAACAATGTGGGACTCTTCATGAAGATAAACAGAATGATCTATTCAGGACAGAGCGACATACAAAGGATCGATATTTTCGAGAATCCAGATCTTGGAGTGGTGTTTGCACTCGACGGTATTACGATGACAACAGAAAAAGACGAATTCATGTACCACGAAATGCTCGCACACGTTCCTATGTTCCTGCATCCGAATCCCAAAAAGGTTCTCATCATCGGAGGAGGAGATGGAGGGACTCTTAGAGAGGTTTTGAAACACGACAGTGTGGAAAAGGCGATCCTTTGTGAAGTAGACGGCCTTGTTATTGAAGCCGCAAGAAAATACTTGAAACAGACTTCCTGCGGATTTGACGACCCGAGAGCAGAAATCGTAATCGCGAATGGAGCGGAATACGTAAGAAAGTTTAAGAACGAATTCGATGTGATCATCATAGATTCCACAGATCCAACCGCTGGACAAGGTGGCCATCTTTTCACCGAAGAGTTCTATCAAGCGTGCTACGACGCATTGAAAGAGGATGGCGTTTTCTCCGCAGAGACAGAAGATCCATTCTACGACATCGGTTGGTTCAAACTCGCTTACAAAAGAATCAGTAAAGTCTTTCCAATAACCAGGGTGTACCTTGGGTTCATGACCACTTATCCCTCTGGTATGTGGTCTTACACCTTCGCCTCCAAAGGAATTGACCCGATAAAGGATTTCGACCCGGAAAAAGTGAGAAAATTTGGAAAAGAACTCAAATACTACAATGAAGAGATTCATATTGCTTCTTTCGCTCTTCCCAATTTTGTGAAAAAAGAACTCGACTTGATATAACGGGAAAGCCCCCGTGCGGGGCTTTTTTCTTTTTGGTATAATTAAATTAGCTCTGACGAATTGGGAGGCAGAACATGAAGTTTTACATAAAGACTTTTGGGTGCCAGATGAACGAAAACGATTCTGAAACGATGGCAGGTCTCTTGTTGAAAGAAGGATTCACTCCTGCCTCGACTCCAGAGGAGGCAGATGTGGTTATTATAAACACTTGTGCAGTGAGAAGAAAATCCGAAGAGAAAGCATACAGCGAGCTGGGACAGTTTCTGAAATTGAAAAGAAAAAAGAAACTCGTTGTCGGTGTAGCCGGGTGCGTCGCAGAAAAAGAAAGAGAAAGGTTGTTGGAACGCGGCGCAGATTTCGTTCTTGGCACGCGTGCAGTACCAAAAGTAGTGAACGTGATAAAAGAAGTCCTTCGAGGAAAGAAAGTTGCATTCTTTGAAGATCACCTCGATGAGTATACACACGAGCTTCCAAGAATACGATCCAGCAAGCATCATGCGTGGGTGACGATAATCCACGGATGCGACAGATTTTGCACTTACTGTATCGTTCCGTACACCCGCGGCAGAGAAAAGAGCAGACCGATGGAAGATATCCTCGAAGAGGTGAGAAAACTCGCGAAGCAAGGTTATCGGGAGATCACCTTCCTCGGTCAAAATGTTGACGCCTATGGGAAGGATCTTAAAGACGGATCTTTCCTCGCAAAACTTCTAGAGGAAACTTCCAAAATCGAGGGAATAGAGAGAATCTGGTTTCTCACTTCCTATCCAACCGACTTTTCTGACGAATTGATTGAAGTGATCGCAAAGAATCCGAAAGTAGCCAAATCTGTCCATCTTCCTGTTCAATCTGGAAGCAACAGAATTCTAAAGCTTATGAACAGAAAATACACAAGGGAAGAGTACTTGTCCCTCCTCGAGAAGATCAGATCGAAGGTACCAGATGTCTCCATAAGCAGTGACATCATCGTCGGATTTCCTACAGAAACGGAAGAAGACTTCATGGAAACAGTTGATCTGGTAGAAAAGGCGCAGTTCGAGAGGTTGAACCTCGCGATCTACTCCCCTCGCGAAGGAACGGTCGCTTGGAAATACTACAAGGACGACGTGCCTCACGAGGAAAAGGTAAGAAGAATGCAATTCTTGATGAACCTTCAGAAGAGAATCAACAGGAAACTCAACGAACGGTACAGAGGAAAAATCGTACGCGTTATCGTGGAGGCACGAGCCAAGAGTGGACTTTTTTACGGTAGAGATATAAGAAACAAAATTATCGCGTTCGAAGGAAACGACACGATGATAGGGAAATTCGCAGACATCAAGGTGGAGAAAATCACCGCAGGTCCTCTCTATGGAAAGGTGGTATGGATTGAGGAAGACGTTCCTTCTGTTGCTTCTCCTGATCGTTGAGTTGAGTTTCTCCCAAGTTTTCTTCAGTACCGTTGATGATCTTCACGAAATCGTCTCCAACTATCTTTCTCTCTCCGAGGATCCTATAGTCGTTGCTTACTCAATAGATCCCGAATATCTGGGATTGAGGAACGCACGAATGGCCTGTGAAGTTCCTATCGAAGGTGCCTTTGTCCACATCTCGGAAGGTCTTCTACACTCGAAATTCATGGTTCTCGATGAACAAACCGTCATTTTTGGTTCTGCGAACTTCAACCAGCCTAGTCTAGAAGAACACATCAACAACCTCATTGTATTCCACTCTAGAGAAATCGCAAGTTTTTTCAAAAGTATTTACAACTGGCTCGTTTATGAAACAACACCGAGAGATCACCTAAAGACACGTGAGGGAGAGTTTTTCCTTGTTCCCATTTCGAATGTCGAGAAGGTTTTCATAGACACGCTTTGGAAGGCAAGAAAATACGTATTCATCTGTTCTTATGCCTTCACGGATGAAGACATTTTCGCCACCTTGAAGTTTCTCTCCTCCGAGGGAGTGAGGATCTACATCATCACCGACAAATGGTTCGAGTCTTCTAGATTAAAATCACTCCCTCTCGAAACGTTTGATGTTCTCGAGGTGAAAGAGCCTCTTATGCATCACAAATTTTTGGTGGTCGACGGGAAAATTCTCATCACAGGTTCTGCCAATTTCACGGAGAGTGGATTTCATAAGAATGTGGAAATTGTGTTCAAAACGAGTAACAAAGAGTATGTAGAATCATTTGTGGAA
The DNA here is from genome assembly GCF_002866025.1 of Thermotoga sp. KOL6. Lineage (NCBI taxonomy): Bacteria > Thermotogati > Thermotogota > Thermotogae > Thermotogales > Thermotogaceae > Thermotoga > Thermotoga sp. KOL6. The sequence continues at coordinate 443,490 of NZ_LNDE01000002.1, read as the reverse complement.
GAGTTTGAAAGAATCTGGAGGGGATACTTTGTACAAGGTGTTCGTTTTTGATCTCGACGGAACACTTCTCAATGACAATCTGGAGATCTCGAAAAGAGACAGAGAAGCGTTGGAGAAACTTTCAAAAAAGTGCTCTATTGTTTTCGCGAGCGGGAGAATGCTCGTGTCCACTTTGAATGTTGAAAAAAAATATTTTAACAAAACCTTTCCAACAATCGCTTACAACGGTGCCATGATCTACATTCCTGAAGAAGGGATCGTTTTGAATAAGAAGATCCCTCCAGAGATCGCAAGAGAGATAGTCGAGTACATAAGATCCCTCAACGTCCACTGGCAAGCCTACATAGACGACGTGCTTTACTCCGAAAAGGACAACGAAGAGATAAAAGGGTACGCCAAACACTCGAGTGTGGATTACCGTGTTGAACCGAAGCTGTCCGATCTCGTCTCAAAAGTGGGAACAACGAAACTCCTTCTCATAGATTCTCCTGAGAGGCTCGATGGATTAAAAGAGATTCTTTCAAAAAGGTTCGAAGGATCGGTTAAGGTTTTCAAATCTTTTCCGACTTATTTAGAAATCGTTCCAAAGGACGTTGACAAGGGAAAGGCATTGAATTTCCTCAGAGAGAAAATGGGTTGGCAGAAAGAAGAAATTGTTGTCTTCGGAGATAACGAAAATGATTTGTTCATGTTCGAAGAGGCGGGATTGAAAGTTGCCATGGGAAACGCCATCGACAAGGTGAAGGAGGCGGCGGATATTGTCACGCTCACTAACAACGATTCTGGTGTTTCTCACGTTCTTGAGCGCATTCTCGCAGATTGTTTTGATGAATGAAGTCCCACAGACTCCCATCGATCTTGCAGCGGTGATCGTACCTCCTCAAGAGATTTTGAAAGACATCTCACTTCTTTGCCTTGGAAGCTCTGGAAACTTGAACTTTTCGAAAGATGCGGGAATCGCTGTGGGAAAGATCCTCAAGGAAAAGAACGTTTCTTACTACGTTTTCGGCACATTCGATGTGCTGAAAGTAGGTGACTCCGACCCCCTCTCAAAGGTATCTTCATCACCGTACATCACCGCACAGGTTCTTTCCCTATTCGCAGAAGGTCTCTCCATCGTGGGGGTGGTACCCGTTTTCAACGCTACCGGTAACATAGATACACAAGTTGTCACAGCACTCGTCACAAGAAACGCAACGTATCCTGTGATGGTGGAAAACAAAGAGAAATACGCCCTCCTGAAAAGGTTCGGTTATACAACCTCTTTGGTTTTCGATACGGACGGGAACATACTAGTTGGAAGACCGATAAGATTTCCTTGGTCCTACGAGAACGATATCGACTTTGAGAGACTCAGAAGAGAGATATTGGAAAATTCGATTGTTCTTATAAACAGGGACGTAGGAAGAATCAGTGTGAACGATCCCTGGGATGGAGGAGTTCTCATCTTCTCCGACGAAACCTGGTTGAAAGAGATAGCAAAAGAAGTTCTCTCAGGGAAGAGATCCCCCACGGGACGAATTCCTTAATATGCGATTCATTCCAAAAGGCACACGGCGTAACATGAAATACCCCTTCCTTCACCCTCGAAGCCCAAAGTGTTTCCACTTTTGAACTTCACGTTCACGTACGATGTCTTCAAGACATCCCTCAGATTCTCGATGATCTTCTCTCTGTAAGATGAGAGTCTGACTCTTGAAACCACAACGGTCGCATCCACATTGACAATTTTCAAACCCTTCCCCTCCACCTTCTCAACCGTTTTCTTCAGGAGATCCAAACTGCGAGCATCTTTGTATTCATCCGTTTCTGGAAACCAGGTCCCTATATCACCAAGGCAAGCAGCACCGAGGAGGGCATCGATGATGGCGTGTGAAAGAACATCACCATCGGAATGTCCAAGACTCCCAAATGACGAATTCACTTCCACACCCGCAAGGATCAACCGTCTTCCTTCAACGAGTGGATGTCTGTCGTATCCGAAACCAACGAACACAGAATCACTCCCTGCGATGTAACTTTTCCCAATAAACTTCTTTTCTCTCTACGATATCTCTTACTTGTCTTTCCCTCGTACTCAGATTCCCTGTCTTTCCCGTTTTAACCTCAACGAACACGATTCTTCTCAAGTTTCCTTCACTCAAACCGTCGAAAACCACAAAATCAACGGGAGTTCCGATAAACCGTGCATCTTTGGGATTATATTTGAATTCTGGAAGATACGGTATCAAATGTTCAGTAACTTGCCCCATGATGACACTCTTACTTTTATTTACGGCATCATTTCGAATTCTCTTCTCCTCTTCTAATTTCCATTTCTGGAATTTTGCCTCGTATTCGCTTCGAAGACCAACTTCGAGGATTTTCTTTTGAATCTCCATCTCCTTCTTCTTCCATTCCTCGAACAACTTCATTGCTCTGTTGTTCATTTCTTCTCTCATCCTTTGCAACTCTCGAGATGTTTTGAAAAGGATAGCCATCAAGAAGAAGAGCACGATGAGCAAAAGGACTATGAAGAATATCACGCTATCCCCCCTGTTTTCGATTCTATCATGGTAGAATTCATCGGGGTGATATAAATGAGGAAAGAATTGATCACCTTTTTAAAGAAAGCGGTGGAGAAACTCAATCGTAGAGGTGCCGTCGTGGGCGTGAGCGGTGGGATCGATTCCGCTGTCGTTATCAACCTCTGCGTTGAAGCTCTTGGAAACGATCGAGTCTTCGGATTGATTTTACCAGAAAGGGATTCTTCCAAAGATTCCGTGAAAGATGCGATTTCTCTGTGTAAACAACTCAAGATCGACTATCAGATCAGGTCCATTACGCCCATACTGAGAAAAATCGGCGTTTACAAACTCTTTCCTCCGAGGCTCTTTTTCCCGGAATCTGTCGTGAGGAAGTACGTGATGAACAAGTGGTCTTCTCTTTCGAAGGATCCATTCTTCGATGATCTCAGAAACATAGGAACTGAAGAATTCTTGAAAGGGCTCGCTTATTATAGAATCAAACACAGAGTGAGGATGTGTTTTCTTTATTTCGAAGCGGAGAAAAGAGGGTACGCTGTGGTTGGAACGACAAACAAGACCGAATATCTCACAGGACTCTACGTGAAGTGGGGAGACGAATCGGTTGACATCGAACCGATCATGCATCTTTACAAAACACAGGTTTACGAACTCGCAAAGGAACTCGACGTTCCCGAAAAGATACTGAAAAAACCACCCTCCCCCGATCTCATTCCCGGTGTCACAGACGAAATGGCCTTCGGAATGAGTTACGCAGAGCTCGATCGAATACTTATGAAGATGGTGGAAGGAAAAGACCTCTCTGGTGAGGACAAACGAAGAGTTGAAAGAGTGAGAACGATCTTGAAACTTGCGAAAACATACCGGCAAAGTCTTCCAATCACGTTTGATAGAATATGAACAGAACACACCGGGGAGGGAAAGATGTGGAAGAAAGAGAGCTGACACTCGCTGATATACTCTTGATGTTCAAAAGAAAAATGAAACTCTTCATCGTAGTCTTTATCATGGTTATCGTTGCAACAGGAATCTACCTTCTTTTGGCAACTCCAGAGTACGAGGCTTCCGCAAAAGTAAAGGTTTCATCACGAAAAGGCATGAGTTTAGGTCTTTCCATTGAAGGACTTTTGGGTGGATTGCCTGGTATTCTAAGCGGTGGAAGTCTTGAAGACGAAATACAGATCATGCTCTCTCGAAGAAACGTTCTTCAAGTGATAAGCGATCTCGATTTGATCCACAAACTTCTCGACGAAAAGGATATTCAAAAGGCCAAAGAAAAGGGTGTAACAGAAGAAGAACTAGCTCTTTCGCTTTATAGTTACATGGTTGAGAAACTCATAAAGGTGGACCCAGTGAAAAATTCCAACATTCTCGAGGTGAAATTCATCTGGAGCGATCCAAAACTCGCTGCAGAAGTTGTGAACGCACTCGTAGAAAATTACGTGAGAATCAGTGAGAACATTGCCAAAACACAATTATCTGCCAAGAAAGCATTTCTAGAAGAACAGATACCGAAGGTAGAACAGGAACTCAGAGAAGCGGAAAGTAAGCTGAAAGTCTTCAAAGAACAGAACAAAATCTATTCCATCGAGTCACAAATGGAAGCCCTAGTAGAAAGATACGCAACCCTTCTACAGAAAGTAGAGGAATCCAAGATCGCAATGGAGGCTGCCAAAAAACAATCGGAGTTCTTCGCTCGAGAGTTAAAGGAACTCGACTTGGAAATCGACAAGATCAGAGACAGTGTCACCTTTGATCCTATCATATCTGAACTAAAAACCAAGCTGATAGACCTACAGATAGAACTTGCAGGGCTCATGGAAAGGTACACGGAGAACAATCCAACAGTTGTCCAGAAAAAAACGGAACTTCAAGAAACTGAAAAGCAACTCGAATCGGAATTGGAAAGACTACTCACATCCCAGGTGAAAAAAACGGGACACCCCATCTATCAAGAAGCGCTCAGTAATCTCATAAGAGCTCAATCCCAAGAGATTCTTTACCAAACTCAATACGAAGCGTACAAGAAACTCTACGAGGATCTTGACAAAGAACTTTCGAAACTACCTGAACTTGAACAAAAACTCATCGAGCTTGAAAGAGACTACAAGGTGAAAGAAACCATTTACACCACGCTGCTTCAAGCGAAATACGAATCTCTCATTTCAGAGGCTGCGATCACCGCGAACGTGAACGTAATCGATTGGGCGATACCTCCTCTGTCACCATCGAAACCCAACAAGAAACTCACCCTCGCAATAGGCGGTGTTCTCGGGATATTCCTCGGTGTCCTCGCCGTGTTTTTCGCTGAGTTTTCCGACAAAAGAATAAAATCCGAGTCAGAAGCTGAATACCTTCTTGGAATGGAGAAAATCGTGGCGAGAGTGCCTTTAACAAACAATTCGTCTTCTCTAGAGAAAGCGCTCGGGGTGGCAGAGGTCAAATCGGGAAAAGTTGTCTTCATCACAGCCTTAGAAGATGGAGCGGGTGTGAGTACAATCGCAAGACACATGGCAAAACTTTCCTCGAACAAGAGAAGAACTCTTCTGCTCTCTGAAGAAAAGGTGGATGAAATCGAAAGAAAAGACGTGTACGATCTTCTAAAAAATCCTGACATTTTAGAAGAATACAAAAAGTACTACGACAAAATCATCGTGGATGCTCCCTCTTTGAAAAGAACTCCCGATTTTCTTCCCATCGCAGAAAAATCGGATACGGTTTACATCGTTATCAGATTGGAACATACCCTTTCTGAAGATCTGAAAATACTTCACACCATAAAAAAGATCGATGGTTTCATTTTGAACGGGTTGACCAAGAGAAATTCGAATTACGTATAAAAAACAAGGAGGGGATAACCCCCTCCCTTATGATTTAGAAAACGGTCCAAGGAGCGAAATATCCGTAACTTTCATCAATGAACCCAAAAGTGCTATTCGACGAAACCACGCCATAAACCGGTATCGTGTTTCCGTTCATGAACACTTCTCCTTCCAGAATGATCGCTTTGGTAATTTCTATGTTGTCAACCCACGCGGTGTCGTAACCCTCTGAAACAGCGGCATCCTTCTCGTAAGAGAAGATCACCATGTGGGTTCCCGGTTCGAGACCAATAGACACGGTTGTCCAGTCTATCTCACCCGAGAGAGCCAGTTTCTCAACGCCATCCACATAAACTTTGAAGAAATCCCAACCTCGCTCGCTACTGACCTTAACCGAGAACGAAAGAGCAGTACTGGAGGCGCTGGAAACATTGAACGCAAACCAACTTGATTGACTATCGTTTACATCACCAAATTGAAGGGCATAATTACCTCCTGCTACCACATCACTTTGAACGAATGGTTGGGCGTTCCCTCCCAAGATCCAGTCACCTGGAATCTGACCACTTTCGAAATCCTCCGAGTAGATCGTTGTAAATTGAGAAATGTCACCGTAGTATTCATAATAAAGGAGGTAATAATCGGGTGTGGCGCTAGATGGCATTTCAACTTGCAAGTTCCCTGTTCCAATCGAGTAGTCAACCACCGAGAATGTAGAATAATCGAGCAAATAGAGTCCCATCTGTGATCCGCTTGGGAGGGGATCTCTCGGATTCACAACGGCGCTGAAATTCGTCTGCAAACTCACAGCAAGAGATGAATCATCAGTCACATTCACGGTAGTTGTTTCTTGGACTTCTTCTTCGATCCTTGCAATCACAGTGTACATGTCCGCAAAATCCGGTCCTCCGACGATCACTTCATAAGTACCTGGTTCTATCCCAATAAAGTCCGCATCCATTTCGCCATCGTACAATCCCCAATCCGTTTTAGCATAATAGGTTTTCCCTGTCTCCACATTTTTAATGGTCACAAATACCGTGGGAATCGGGTTCCCTGCCCTGTCAGTTACAGTCACACTCAACGATCCTTCTTCAAAGGAGCTGGGATCCTGGTTGAGGGCAGCCAACGGGTTTATCCTTCCATATCCAGAGGAGGTGTCGTAACCCGGTTCGTCTATATCGACCGCAGTTGTTTCAATCACCTTCCTGATTTGGTAAGGTGTTGCATTTGGATATTTTTCTTTTATCAAAGCAGCGAGTGCGGAAACGTAAGGACACGCCATAGATGTTCCATCCCAATACGCGTATGGAAGGCCGTAAACTCCTTCATCTTCTGCCATATTAACTGGTATTGAAGAGAGAACGTAAACACCAGGCGCGCCGACAGACAAATAATCTCCTCTACTCGAAAAACTCGCCGTTCTATCGTTGACGGTTGTGGCACCAACCGCTATCACACCGGGAAGCCCAGCAGGGTAAGTGAAGTGTTGATCTGTTTTTTCGTTTCCTGCGGAGACTGCGATCACCACGTTGTTTTGAAGAGCATAGTTGAACGCCTCGTGAAGAATGTAAGAGTATCCCCAACCACCCCAGCTGTTGGAAAGAACGTCTGCTCCGTTGTTAACTGCCCAAACGATACCGTCGGCAACGTAAAAATCTCCCACGTATCCCGGATTGAAAATCCTTATCGGCATGATTTTCGCGTTGTAGGCAAGACCAGTTATTCCGACTCCATCCCTTTTGCCTGCTATTATACCTGCAACGTGTGTACCGTGTCCTACACTGTCACTGTCTTCATTGGGAGAAATCACGTTCCCCGAAACGGGGTCGTATCCTGTCACCAATTGTCCTTGGAGATCCGGATGTGTTCCGTCGACACCGGTGTCTAAAACCGCGACTATTACACCGTTTCCCGTTGCCTCCTGCCAAACCTCGGTTGCGTCAAAAGTTTCAAGTGGCCACTGAAAGGTTTCGAGATTTTCGTCGAGAACGATCGTCTTTGTTATCTCATCCTCTTTTATCACAGGTTCAAGTTCTCTGATGTAGTTGGGCTCTATCGCCTTTATTCCTTCGATCTTTTGATCTTTCAAAAGCTCTTTGATCGATCTGAAGGAATCTTCCACACTCATCGACACTTCCACAAGTATGGCGTTCAATTGTGGTATTTCATCGATGATCCTTCCTTTCAGCTTGACTACCAAATTTTCCGCAGCCATCCTGTTTTCGTAGAGAATTACAAGTTGATTCTCGAAATACTTCATGTCGTTCAAAGATGAGATCACATCATCGATAGGTAACGTTCCCCCTCCATCGTTTACCACCGTTTGAGAATTTGTGTTCGATTCGAAGGAAACGGGTCCGAAACAACCGGCCAGAACCAGTAGAACCGCTATGCTCAAAACAACGATTGTTTTCTTCATCGACAGTCACCCCCTTCACTCATCGGTAGTTGTGAACTCGTTGTACTTCTCCGGCGGCAATTCTCCGAATGGATCGTATCCGATTCCCAAATCGCACGCAATGCTCATCGCCACACTGTCTTCATCTGCTACCTCAGCGTACGCATAGTACATACCCCAGCTGTATGTTTTGGAATACTCGAGCCTTTCCGTAAAACCAGCTTTTGTGTGCAACCACTGATATTCTTCCGAGACGAAAGGCGCACTGATCTCCGTTTGTGTAGCAGACCAGTCGTATAAGTATCCATAGTTGTCAACAGGAAGCAGGTAATATTCCGACTGGACAAAGTCCATTATCAAAGTGGAATAATGGTAAACGACTTCTCCTTCAGGAGAATTCAAAGCCCTGTCAGAAGACCATCTGAGGGTGGGTTGAGCAGAAACACCGATCGCACCATCCTCTGGTTCAAGAAGCCTCACTTTGAAGATATCCAAAGGTACAACAGAACCGAGTTCTACTCTCTCGGATTCCGCTCCACCGTAGACGGAACTCACCGCATACCAGATTCTCTTTCCAGGAGCAAGTAGAGGTGAATGATCTCTGTAATAGTTGTTTTTCGTGAATCCTATCCATTGATAATGCTCTCCATCAAAAGATCTGTAAACGTTGTATCCATCGGGTTCCGGCAAGGATGGATCTCCAACGTCAGAATAGCCCATCCAGTAAACCTCAACCCACAGGTTCGTTCCTTTCGGAGCGGATTTCACCTCTCTGGAAACCAGATGGTATTTCTCCCTCACTTTCTGAATTACTCCTTCGCCTCCGTAGAATTCGATACCGTCATCTCTCGTATAAGCAATCAGATTCGGGCTCCCATAGTCAGTTGCCGGAGCGGGAACGAACATATTCTGAGGAACCTCTGTTGTTGATTGAATATTCAGGTACTTCACGACATGGACTCTGTTGTCGTTCTTGTCGTAAACAACCACATGAAGTTCCGTCTCACCTGTCCATCCTGTAGGATCGACTGTGAAAGTCGCTTCAGGGGTGTTCTCTGCCACCGATCTTTCGGTGAAGAATCCTGAACCGGGTACATTCCCCAACGAAAGGTAAATGAGACTCACATGGTTTTGAGCGTTCACACTCACCTTGACTTGGAACTGCCCAGATATTGGGGAGGTCAAATCGAGAGGATCGTTGTTCATATCATAAAATTCCAGTGTCACATCGGGGAACGTTTCATTATCGGGATCGGAACTGAGCTTTGCTTCTTTCATTATCATCTCAACAACTTTGATTTCTCCATTCTCGATCCTCAAGCCTCTCATAGCACTCAAGGCATATCCATTTTTCTTCGCCTCGATATCCACGAAACGAGGACCATATTGAAGCCCCGGAACAACGAGATGAGCAAACCCCGATTCATCTGTCGTATCTGTGAAAATAACAGCACCCGTTTCGTGATCTTTCACCGTCACAACGGCACTTTCAACCCCGTGACCGCTGTTGTAGGCAACGAGGAACACTCTAAGGGTTCCTTTACCTTCGTAAGGAGAGCTACAACCGAAGAACAGAAGAAAGATCACCGCAACCGCTGCGATCACAAAAGCCGCTTTTTTCCCCATGAACACACCCCCTTTATTATGAATTTAATTAATTATACCAAATTAATTAAAAATTAATAAAAATTAATCAAAAGCTCTTTACCCTCAAAAAGAAAAGTGAGTTCAGTCACTGCTGAATTCCAAGCCAATGTTCCAAGAATTCATCCCAAGACGTATCGTACGGGAAAGAAAGGGTCAAATAGCTATCAAGATAGTAAGAATAACACGATGAATTTTCTGGCATGAAAATACTGATGGGAGTTTGCAAGGGTTGCCCTTCTGTTTCCCCGTAAGAATACACAACGAAAGAACTTGGGTCGGGAATAGAAGATACGGTTTTATTGACATATTCGTCTAAAAAGTCACCAAGATCGATGAGAACAGCATCGTTACTGAAGAAATCGTAGTAAATTTTCACCACATCGAGATAAATCGTGTTTACCACATCGGTACTGGAATTTAGATCATTTTCAACGAAAATGTTGAAATCTGAAACGAAACTTTTTACTTTCGAAGTGTCGTACACCGCCAGACTCAGACTATTCAATCCTGGCTGTGGATGATTCAGATAATGTTCTTTGTACTTGTCAACTATGAGTTTTCCCACATCGAGTGGTTCACTGGAAGCGTTAATTTCACTTAAAAAAGTGTAATCCCATCCTTCACCCGGTTCGAGAAAGCTCGAGGCAACGATGTAATCTGCCGTATTTCTGAGCTCGTAGATCACCTCCAAAGATCCCATCAAGCAGGCATCGAAACCAAGAATATCTAACTTTCCTCCGTTCAAAACACTCTCAAGAGCACCTCTCAAATCTGCTATGGTGATCGCGGTCCCTTGAGAATAATCGTAACTCACTGCTTTGAGTGAATACATGGAATCATCAAGCCAAGCACCCCCATGATTCCACAAGATCAACGCAACGTGTTCCGCCGTGAAATTTTTAAGGATGTATCCCATCCAATATTTCAAGTCTTCGATAGAGCCGCTGTTCAAATCGATCTCCGTAATTCCCATTATGAATCGCCAGTTCCCTTCTTCGTCCAGCACCATTATTCCATCGTAAATCCCGCCACCATCGTAGAATACAACAACAGAAACGTTTTCGCTGGCACTCCTCATCTCCTCAAGATCACGATTCGCGAACTCTTCTAAGTCGTTATCCGCTCCTAGCCAAACCACAAAAAGCCACGTGGGATTCTCAAAGTAAATATCAAACGAGTAAGAATACCCTTCCACTTCAACGTAGAAAGTACGTTTTCCACTCTTTGTGGAAAAGAGTGGCAACGTTGCAATACCAGAAGAATCCGTTTTTGCCTCGCTGATATACACACCAGACTGTTCATACAACTTCACTGTAACATTAGAAACTGGAAAGTTACTTTCGTCGAGAACTCCTACGATTACGTAAGTGTATCTCCCGGCTACGTGGGTGGTGCCCCCGTCCAGCACCACTACTTTGGAGGGTATTCCCGGTGCTCCTTGAGTGTGATCGTCTAAAAAATAACTCGAAGGAACACAACTCATAACCAAAAACAAAGAAACCAGCATTATCATCCATCTCACATCGAACACCTCTCAGCTCAAAATTTCCATTCGAATCCCGCTCCCACCAAAAGCTCTCCATCTATCACTCTGAAAGAGATCACAACACCTTTGTACTCACCTTCAACATTGATTCCCCACCGTTCTTTCACCTCTCCTGATTCTTCTTTCGGATACTCCGTGTAAAACGTATTTGGTCCCTTCACAAGATGGAAAAGATTCGTAGTGAGTTGCAGATCTTTATAAAAAAGATCGAGACGGAAATTCAAAAAATGCGCGTCCGGTCCAAACGCAAATCCCACTGGATAATCGACTACGGTCCGAGAAGGTGGAAGGTTTGTGAGATAGAGGAATCTGTTGTTGAATTTCAAATACGGCAGGAATGTATTGTAGACGAATTTTGAGGAGAACGCGTATTCTACGCCAAAAACACCTTTGAAAGAATCAAAGGAGAAACTTTTTCTCAAACCAACGTTGAAGGCGTAAGCGGTGGGTTTTGAATCGCTCTCTGTAGTCCCCACTAAATCGTCGAGAGCAAATTCTCCGTGTAACTCCCATCCCTCCGCGGGGACATAAGAGAAATCCAAAACACCCATGGAGTTGGTGTATCCTTCATTGTAGTTGTTATGCCAGATCGCAAGAGGACTCAGAGAAAAAAGATCCGGGTATTTTCCACCGATCATCGTGAGCTCGCCCAATCCAATTCTGAGACTTTCCAAAGGGTAAAGATCTACTTTGTGCGCGGCCAAGGTCTTGACCTTTTCGGTGTATGGTGAAAGAGGATCTGCATTCACGGGCCTGTAGTTGCTTTGTTTCTCCCATTCTTCCTCCGTCAGAACCGGGTTGATGGAGATCACATGGAGTGTGTACCTGATCGTTCCCTTCGTTGAGAATGTGAAATGATTGAAGCAGGGACTCACATCCGATATAGAAACGGGAAAATCTGAGCCACCCCATCTGACCTTCGATCTTCCGACAACGACGTAGAAATCTTTATCGTTGTAAAGCAAATAAGCAGTGTAGGGAAAGTTTGTGTCTGCGTTTGTATAGGGTTCTTTCCACATAGGAGGAATATTGCTGTGAAAATCCAAATAGAAATCGTTGTAGTTGTTCCTGAGAGGGATTTCACCATAAAGGAAAATCTTCCCCACGTGTCCTTCTAGAGAAATTTTCACAAAGGATGGTGTTCTTTCAAAAAGGTAGAAATTTTCCCAAGGTGGATCGGCCAGAACGAACCAACCTGTCTTTGTTTTTCCTCCCGCGCTTCCAAAATAAAAAAACGGTGAGATCTCGATTGAAACCTCATCTTTCTCTTCACCGGATGGTATGGGAAGAATACCTGGAAGTGGCTTCCCGAAATTCAAACAATTGTAAACAAGTTTCCCATCGAATTCTGTAACAAGTGGAGATGCAATCAAAAGAGAAGAGAGAAAAATAAAAAAGAAGAGCGTTCTCCTTCTCATAACCTTCCCTCACTCTCGAGAAATTTGAATAACTCTTTCCTCAAAAGTGAAGGGTCTTTCAGATGTATCGCATGGAATCCTAGCCTTCTTGCGGCGGCTACGTTTTCTTCCATATCATCCACAAAGAGACTCTCTTCCGGAACAATGTTGTATCTTTTGATCAACTCTTCGAATATCTCCCTCTCCGGTTTCATGTAACCAACGTGCGCGGAAACAACGATTCCGTCGAAGAGATCGAAGAAATCGTATTTTTTTCGAATCTTTTCGAAATAGATTCTTCCAAAGTTCGAGAGAACGTAAAGGAAAAATCCTCGTTTTTTGAGTTCCTCTAGAACCTTCACATTTTCGTCTATCGCCTTCAAAATCTCTGGAACTTCTCTTTCCAATCTCTCAATGTACTCTCTGTAGTCTGGAAGCTCTCTTTTCTTCTTCTCCCAAAGCTTGTCTTCTGGAAGAACACCCCTGTCCATATTTTTCCAGTCTTCGTGGTGAAAGATCTCTTTTGCCAGAACGCTCGCCACTTCTCCTGGAAAAGTTCTCATAAGGTGATCACAAGGTCGCCAATCGATCAACACTCCACCCAAGTCGAAAACGATGTTCCTTATCATGATCCACCTCCGCTACATCGTTATGTTCAAAGTCGCACCGACTCCAAAGCCCCTCAGACTACTCCACCAAGTGAAGATCTTTCCACCGTACTCACCAAGAAACGTTTCCACAGAGATCGAAAGCGTATGGTCTTGCGTGAGATTTCCTATGAGCCACTTCGTATCTGAAGGCATCTCACTTCCATGCCAGGGAGTTTCGGGCGTTCGATCCCCGTAAGCGAGGTAATGATACTCGAAAGTACCCGTTGTCCCAAAAGAAAGGGGAAATTTCACTCCGAATCTGAAAGAGAAAGAATTCTCCCCGTACTTGTAACCTATCATCCTATCTTCGATGGCACCTTCCGAAAAATACGTGTATTCGTAGGGAATTGTGGGACTGGTTCTCTCAAAAGTGTACGCAGTTGCACCAGAGACTTCTGAGTAAAGCCTGACCGACTTCATATTAATGTCGAAACCACCTAGAAGAGCTATTTTGTCCGGATTAAGATACCCTCCTTTCCCAAGAAGTCTGTTCAGGCTCATGTCATCGATGAGCGCTTGAAAATAAACCCTTCCGAGACCAAAATTCAACTCGATCCAACCGCCGATGAGGGAGTTTGCGTTCTTCGTGGTATCTTTCCAAGGCGCACCACTTTGGTGCAACCATATCTCTTGAATCACAAGAGACGGAAGAGGTACGAAGAAATAGTAAGGATTGAAGGCCTCGTTCACGTAAACGGTCGCATCTTCGTAAGCGATCTTCAAAAGGCCGAAATCGAACACGAGTGTCTTGTAGTTGAATCCTTTGCTCTCATTGAGACCAAGCCACAAACTTTCTGCGTACCAATTGTCTCTGGAGTACTTCAAAGAAACACCTGGGAAACCGTAAAAACGTGAGTTATCGTCCAAAAAAAGCTTGTCGATACCGGGTCCCCTCTCCTCGTTCAGGATTCCCGCTTTCATCTCCAGAGGGCCGATCTTCCCAGAAAGATAGGCTTTCGGAAAATAATAGAACTCCACGATTTTTTTGAGTTCGTCGATAATTCCGGTGTGAACAATTCCATAACCTTTCCCAATACCTACCTCGAAGTTGAAACGCCACCCTTCGTCCATCCAAAGACTCTTTTCAAGCTCTCCTGTCCATTTGAACTGCCCACTCTCAAAAATCAACTCTAGTGAGAGATTCTCACCTGCAAAGATGAAAACCGAAAAGAAGAGAAAAAACAGAACCATTTTCTTCACATTACCACCCCATAACGTCTTTAACATTTCTCACCGTGTTCATGATGGTATTCACGATGGAGAGTGCTTCTGTTATTTGGATGAGTGGATTATCAGGCACGAAGACCACGTCACCAGGCGCAACATTCGGATTGACACCGCCACCCTTTCCAGAAAGTACCCCCGACAGATCACACACGGTCACTTCACCCTGAGGTCCTCCCTTGAAGAGGAAGATTCTGCTCGTTGCCGCTTTGTCCGTGAAGCCACCTGCTCTCATAATCACGTCGAAAACGGTAGAATACCTATCTACCTTTACCATTCCTGGGCTTTTTACGTTCCCAAGGACGTACACGTAATTCGTCTCAACAGGTGGAACGTAAACAACATCTCCAGGCTCGATTTTGACGTTTTGTACCCTCGAAATATCCGTGAAATCGTAGATCTCTTCCTTACCATCTCTTCGTAGGATCACCTTCGTTTTCAAAGCCCAGTCACTCAAACCTCCTGCTTGAGCGATGAGTTTTAAGAGAGTCACGTCACCCTTGAGTTCGTAGGCACCCGGTTTTGCCACTTCTCCCACAACGTAGGCGAAGTTTTCCGTCTCGGCAGGAACGAAAACCACACTTCCGCTTTCGAGAACGGGCCCTCCTGTATTCACCACATCTTCGTAGTCGATCTCTTCTTTTTCTCCAGAAGGTCTCACCACGATGATTTTGCTAGATCCCGTGCTTCTTATACCTCCCACTTTGCCGAGAACGTTTCTGATAGATGGTGTTTCTTCGTCCTCAAACGTCACGAGCGTGTTCGTGATCCCCTCACCGAAAACATAAACGTGAATCTTTTCTTTGTACCTCACGAAGAGAAGATCGCCATCCTCCAGCTCGAAAGAACTCTCCTGGTTTTTCGAAACGACGATCTCGTTTCCTTCTCTCAACACCACAACATCTTTTGCTTCGAAGAGAGGATCTTCTTTGTAGCCTCCCGCTTTGACTATCGCCTTGTCGAGAGTGGGAGTTTCATCCGGTTCGAACACCACAACACCGGGCATCCTCACAAAACCGTCCACGTAGACCCTGATGGTGTTCTTCAAATCCACTTCCACTACCGAACCGTCCTCGATTTTCACGTCTTCCGGTTTCGCCATCTCGAGAACCTTCCCGCCGGTGTAAACCCTCAAACTTGATATGTACTTTCTTTGGATTTTTCCAAACTTTGCAAGTGCTTTTTCGAGTGTGATTTCCTCGTCCTTTCCGAAGTTCACGTAACCGTAGACGTCACCTGTGAAGTAAATTCTCTTCGCCTGCACAGTTCTCACCAAGATCGTATCTCCGATCTCAAGTGGTACATCTTCCGTCAAGATCTTTTGAGGATCTATCTTTCTTTCCTCACCGTTTCTCAGAAGGAACAAGGTTTTCACGAGAGAAAAGTCTTCAATTCCGTATTTCTTGAGAGCCGTTGAGAGTGTGAAAGGTTCCTCTCTTTCAAAGCTCAATTTTCCATTCCTTTCAACGTTGTCCCCCACCATGTATACGAATCTTTCTACATATCTCTCTACGTAGACGAAGACCCCATCTTCGAGGGGAATATCTCTTTCAACGACGTCGTCTACCGTGAAAGTGTTGCTTCCCACTTTCACACTCACAACTTGGTCCTCATCAACGAAACCGCCCGCTTTCGCAATGAGATTCCGCAATGTGAACGCCTCATCTTTTCCGAAGGTGTAGAGCCCAGGGCTTCTCACGTATCCAAGCACGTAGGCTTTCTTTGGAAGATACTCCTTCACCTTCACTACGTCCCCGGGTCTCACGAGAAAACTCGTTTCTTTTGGTGAAAGAACGATGGTACTTCCATCCCTTGTAATAACTATCTCGTCCACGTCTCTATCGGTTCCTCTGAATCCTCCAGCCATCGAAAGTAACTCTTCCAGAGTGAGATTTTCTTTCGGTGAAACGTGATAAACACCGGGATTTATAACGTATCCGGAAACATAGACCTCGGTTTTTTCGTACTCTTTTATCTCTACAACGTCACCACTTTTCAGCTCGAGATTCTCATCGAGCACGCCGGGCGGATACTCTATGGATCTGCCGTCCCTTGTAATTGACACCTTCTCCACGAATTTCTTTTCAACGGAAAGCCCTCCCGCCTTCGCCACAAGATTCTTCAGTGTGAGAGGTTCTTCTTTGGAGAAGATGTACATATCCGGTTTCACAACAGCTCCCACGATGTAAGCGAATCTCTCGTTGACTTTCTGAACGAGCACTACATCTCCCGGTTTCAAGACAACGTTCTTTTGAAAGAGACTCTCTTCTTCCAATTCGATCGTTTCTTCTTTGGAGAAAACGAATATCTTTCCAGAACTTTCCTCAGTGGTTCCACCGGCAGCCGCAAGAAGATCAACGAGGGTCATTCCCTCTTTGTAAGGGTACATACCCGGATTCAAAACTGCTCCAAAGATCTTCATGAAATCTGAATAGCTCTTCTCTGGGAGAATCACTCGATCGTTTTCATTCAAAATCATGTCGTTTTCTGGTACTCCACCCCAAAGGAGCGATGAAAGATCCACGATGAAAGTCTTCCCGTCTCTCAGGATCTTCACATTCGACAGATCAACACTCGTTAGATCGATGGAGAGGAGTGAAAGAAGCTCCGAGACAGTCAGATCTTTCACTCCCATATCCACTACTCCGTTTACAACACCGGTGACGTAGACGTTTCTCGGCGCGATACTCTCGAGCGATACCACCACTTCTGGTTCAGAAAAACTCGAGGAGAGCTTTTCCTTCAAAAGGGAAGTGACCTGGTCAACTGTAAGGCCCTCTACTTTTATCCTTCCAACGTATGAAAAAGTAATAGCACCGTCGATGTCGACGGTACAATCTCTTGCAAGATCGGGATACCCCACAACCTCAATTCTCAAAACGTCACCCTTTCTGATGTTGTAAGAAAGAACGAGTGCCGTCAACAGAAGAAACACAGCAACCAGAGATTTTTTCATTGTGTACCCTCCTTCTGTCTTTTTCTGTGAAGATTATACCTCAACGGAAAGAATGAGATGATTTCTTCAAAAAGTTCGCTTTGGTAAATTTATTCATTATGTTTTATACATAAAATTGTTTCTATATCATAACATGTTCGCAATTAGCAAACACGGACTTAATAACAATGGAGGGACTCAGCTTCCTCCAAAAAAATTCAGGAGGTGTTTTTAGTGGAAAAGGCTCTCAGGATCATCTGGGCAACAGGAGAAGTGGACGAGAACGGAGATCCTGTAATTAGGAGACAGACCATCACAGTGAGTCCGAACGCAACAGTGCAAGACCTCGCCACAGCGGTGGACGCTCTGGATTCTCTCACGAACCGTACCCATGTTTCTGCCCAACTCGTCACTTACGAAACTATATGAGGAGGTGAAGTGGGATGAAGAGACTCTACCTTGATTTCTACAACGAAGCTGAAGGAAAGAGAAGAAGAATCACCGTTGCCGACCCAATCGATGGTTTGACAGCTGATCAAGTGCAATCTGCAATGCAGTCACTTTTGGATGCCAAGGTTTTGGAAGGATACGCCATCGACAGGGCGGTCGTAGTGGAAACGAACTCCAACGAGTTCTTCGATCTCATTCAATGAGAAAGGATGATGCTGAGATGACTACTCTTCTTCCCGTTTTGAAAGACTTTCTTCCTCTTACTATCTCTCTGGTGGAGAGGCCAGGAGACGGTGAGAACAAAAAAGAAGAGGTGAAAGAAATCGTTCTCAGTTTGTTCGAAGAGTTCGGAGTTGATTTTCCTGGAAGTGAAGAGATACTGGAACACATACTCGACTATGCGATAGATTTCATCGTGGATTTCTTCAACGATCGGGTGTGGAAACGTGGCTAGACAGAGTCTAAAAAAACGATCAGATGAAGAACTCTCCATGGGAGAACTCTTTGAAAAATATCACGACGAGATATTGAAAAAGACGTTTCACTTCTTCAAAAAATACAAATACAAACTTCTATCTTTCGAAGATTTGTACCAGACAATCTGCTACTTGTTTTGCTACGCGTGCAAAACGTGGAAGAAAGAGAAAGGAAACTTCATAGCACATTTCAAATGCACGGTGGACAGGAAAATGAACGATATCATTGCAGGGAGAAACGCTCCGTGGTGTAAAAATACTCCTTTTAAAATTCTCAAGTCGGAGTACCTGCAAAAACCCTACGAACTGAAAGACTTCGAAAATATCTGAAGGGCGGGGGGATTCCCCCGCTCTTTTATGTGGAGGAGGTGAAGGAATGAAAGAGAAATTTCTGAACAAATTTTCTCAGACTGCCATTCTACTTGGAAGACTCATCGAAATGGATCCGAAGATACTCCTTGCCCAATCCGCATTGGAGACAGGTTGGGGAAAACACGTTGTGGGGAACAATCTCTTTGGGATAAAGAAACTTCCGTGGCTCGCTGGTGGTGTGAAAGCAAAAACAAAAGAATTCAATGGGATAGAGATACACGACGTGTTTCAGGTTTTCGACTGCCCAGAAAACAGCATGATAGCCTACCTTGTTTTGATAAAAGAGTGTTATAATAGAGCTTGGAAAATGCGAGCGAATCCTGAGAGATACTTTGAGCTTCTTCAAGAGTTAGGATATGCAACGGATCCAAAATACGCACAAAAGTGTCTAAATGTCTATTTTCGCTTATAAAAATTCTTAAATTTTTCAAAGGGGAGGGATGTTTTGAACAGCATCATTTTACTGGATTTTCTTTTGGTCTTCTCTTTGAACCTCCTCTTTTTTAATTGGTATATAGCCTTTCTGTTTTCCTGCAGTATGATACTTTCTTTCTTCGCCTTTAGATTGTACGATCCGGAGAATTTACAGAGCTACAACGAGCAGCTTGTCAGGGCTGCTGTGGGTGTTCTGTTTTCCTTCGTTCCCATCTTTTTTTTCTATCCCTTATTTGGAAACACCATATCGCATTATAACTTCCTTGGAAATTTTCTGATAGCCTCTCTCCTTATTCCACCTTTCAATTTTCTTTTCAGCAAGCTTTTCACAAGGAGTGTGTCTTCCAAAAATGTTCTGGTTCTTGGAAAAAAAGAAGAAGTAGAACACATTTTGGAAGAAATAGAGAAGAAAACTTTTGGAAAGTATCGATTCGCAGACTATTTGAACCCATCTCTTGAAACTTTGAAAGCACACGTGAAAGAGTACGATCTGGTACTCATCACAGATCCTGATTTCGAGGATATAGCGAAAAACTCAGGGGCGAAGAACATCGAATATTTACCGAACCTCGTCGAAAGGACTCTGAAAAGAATTCCCGTAGAAGTGATTGAAAAGTTTGAAGAATATTACAAGGTCGTCTTCGATAGCGTGAGAGACGATTCACCTGCAAAAAGAATTCTGGACGTCTTCATCTCGATTGTTGCCCTCGTTGTTTTCTCTCCCATAATGTTGATCGTTGCTATAATGATATACCTGGAAGACGGAAGACCAATAATTTTCAGGCAGGAAAGAGTAGGGAAAAACGAGGAGACGTTCACAATGATAAAATTTAGAAGTATGAAAAAAACTCGTACAAATCAGCCGAAGTTTGCAGATCAAGAAAAAGATAGGATATTGAAGGTAGGAAAGATCATAAGACCCTTTAGATTGGACGAAGTGCTTCAGTTTGTGCACGTCCTCAGAGGAGAAATGAGCGTTGTCGGACCTCGACCAGAGCAGGTTGACTTTGTGAAAATGTTCAAAAGAAACATACCTTTTTATTATCTTCGCCACAAGGTGAAACCCGGTATCACCGGTTGGGCGCAACTCATGTACAAGTACTCTTCCAATCTGGAAGAGGCAAAGCAAAAACTCAGCTATGACTTGTGGTATATAAAAAATAGGAATATCCTCCTAGATTTGAGGATTGTTCTTCAAACAATTGAAGCCGTGTTGTGGAGAAGAGGAGCGAGGTGAATGAAACGGGTGCTTCAGTTGATCACACGTTCAGATTGGGCAGGCGGTCAGAAGGTCCTTTATTCTATAGTTTACGGTCTGAAAAAATATCATTCGGACGAATTCGAGGTAGAAGTGGCATGCGGCTCAGAAAATGGTATGTTGATTCCGGAGCTTAAGAAAATAGGTGTGAAAGTGCATATAATAGAACATCTCGTCAGAGAAATATCTCCCTTAAATGACATGAAGGCATACAAAGAGATAAAAAAGCTGATAAAGGAAGGAAACTATGATATAGTACACACTCACTCCTCGAAAGCAGGAATCTTAGGAAGGATCGCGGCCAGAAAATGCGGTGTGAAGAAGATCGTACACACTTATCACGGCTTTTGGGGTATTGAGCAATATAGTGGCATCAAGAAGAGATTGCTCATCTTGTCCGAAAGAATCGTGGCCAAGTACTGTGACTTTCTTGTCTTTCTTTGTAAAAGAGAGAAAGAAAAAGCAAAAGTATGGAAGATAGGAAACGAGAATCAATACGTCATAATTCCAAACGCTATAATACCAGAGCCGCCGGCACCTAAAGGATTACTGAGAAAAGAATTGAACTTACCAGAAAATGTCAAAATAGTAGGAAATGTGGCGAGGCTCGACCCACCAAAAAATCCAATCAGGTTCCTTGAAGTAGCGAAAGGTGTCTTGGAAAGAAGAAACGACGTTGTTTTTGTCTGGATAGGTGGTAGTGTTGTAGAGGATTACTATGGAAAGAAAGTTGAAGAATTCCTGAAAAGAAACTCTCAAATGAGGAATAAAGTTTTCTTTCTTCCGTTTAGAAAAGATGCTCCAAAACTCATGGCAGATTTCGATGTGTTTCTTTTAACTTCAAACAGCGAGGGTATGCCTCTTGTTGTCTTAGAAGCAATGAATCAGGGGATCCCCATTGTAAGTACTGACGTGGGATGCGTGGGGGAGATGGTGAGTAAAACGTGTCATCGAAACGAAGAATTGATAGAAGGAGTTATAAAAATGCTGGACGATCCGAACAAAGATAAACTTCCAAAACCGTCTTACGAAGTATTTATAAAGAATTACGCAGAACTTTACAGGAAGTGAGAAAATTGGTGAGCAGTTTTTCTATTGAGAGAAGATATTCGCTAAACGACAAATTTATAGCGAGAGTTTATTTTGTGTTTGTTGTACTCTATGTGTTTCTGAGCGGTTTTGTTTTCATAGAACCGAGTCCAGCGGAGATCATGTTCACTATAATGGCTCCTATGATGTTGATTGGGTTTTCAACAACCTGGAGGATTATGATTCTCTTTCTTCTTTTGTTCGTTCCCATGACCATCTCAGCTTACTTCGGAATAATTCAGGGTTTTTTCAACCTCAGGTTTTTCACCATAGATACATACCTTTTTATCTTCTTTTTCGTTTTATCTTCATTGGGTTTTCACGTTAAGAAAATCGTTAATAAAGATCACCTACTCAGTTCTTTGATGAAAGCATGGGCAGTTGCAGGTGCTGTAAACATAATGGCAGGATTGTTTGCATATGTTACAGGTAGAACAACTCTTTTGGGAACAGAGATAATAAGATTCGGTATCAGATTAAAAGGCTTCTTCAAAGATCCCAACGTTCTTGGTCCTTTTTTAATACCGGCTGGTATTTATTATCTCTATATGTTTTTCAAAGAACGTGAAAAGAGCATACAACATTTATTACTGTTTATTTTCTTCAGTGGAGGTGTGATTTTAACATTCTCAAGGGCTGCATGGTTGAATCTCTTTTTTTCCATGCTGTTTTTAATCTTTGGATTGATTGGTGAGCCAAGATCAAGAGGAAAGATTGCCGGTTTTTTTGTGATTGTCCTTATACTCCTGATGATTTTCTTTCAAGTATCTACGCAGATAAATATACTGGGTGTGAATCTATATGATTTTTTCATCAACAGAACGGGACTTAAATCCTATGATACTGGCCGTTTTTCTGCTCAGAAAGAGTTCGTAGATATAATGAATTACAGTGTTCTTAGCTTATTTTTTGGAGTAGGACCAGGTAACTACGAAAACTTTTCCAGGATGGCTACACATTCTCTGTTTGCAAGATATATAGGTGAAAGAGGTTTGATAGGAATATCAACATTCGTTGTATTCCTCGTTTTGGTGTCAAGATATGCTTTAAAATCAAGTTACAGAAAATTCTTCATACCTGTCCTTATTGGTCAGTTGGTAAATTCCTTTTTCATTGATAGCTTGCATTGGAGACATTTGTGGTTACTGATAGTGATCTCCATTCTATAATGAGGTGAGAAAAGTGAAAGTAGCAGTTTCATCTTTCAAATTTTCACCAGGCCATCTGTCACACATGATCGCTTATGCAAAGTTGTTCAAAGAAACAGGTTGTGATGTGGTATTATGGCTGGATGAAGAGTATAAGCAGCTAGTAACTGATCATGAAATACCAATAGAATGGTATCCACAATTGTCTTCAATGAACTTTGATGTAGTTTTTCTTGCCAATGTCTCGATGATAAATCACTTAATTTGTAAGAAGCTCAAGAAAAAAGGAACGAAAATCATCTATCTTTACCACGAACCTTGGGAAAGTTTCAGAGCTTACTTGAAAGAGGGCATCAAACAAACTCTAAAAGCAACTGTTGCTCACCACTTCTCTGTAAAAACCTTAAAACTCTCAGATTTAGTGATAGTACCTTCAAATTACGCTTTGAATCTTTATAGAAGAAAAGATATCAAATACAATAAAAATGTTGTGGTAATACCCCTCCTTTTCGATGATGAAACAAATGGAAAGATAGATCCTTCAAAAAAAGAATTTTTCTCCTACATAGGTCATGCTGTAAAAGGTCACGCATTTGATCTATATATAAATTTGATAAAATACATGTACAAGCAAAGTGTAAAAATAAAGTACGAAGTAGCTACTCGCATTGACTTAAGTGAATTACTGAAGAAAGATAAGATTCTACAAAAAATGATTGAAGACAAAGTTCTGAAAATCTCTCACGGAAAACCTCTCACGAATGAAGAAATAAATCGAGCGTACAAAATGAGTTTTTGTGTGTGGAACATTTACCGAAGATCAACTCAAAGCGGTGTGCTTCCCAAAGCTTACATGTTTGGAACACCAGTTATTGCAAGTAACATTGGAAGTTTTCCAGAATTTGTATTATCTGGTAAAACCGGCCAGATCATTTCCATTGAAGAAATAGATTATGGGAGTTTGATCGAACAATTGATGAGGATAAAAGAAAATATCAAACTTTACAGCAACCATGCTAGAAGATTTTTCTTGAGAGTCTTTCACTACAAGTCTTATGTTAAAAAGATGCAAGAAATTTTGCAAGACCTTCAAATGTAAGATGAGATAAGAACCATAGATTATTTTTACCTGTTAACTTAGATATGAATCCCAAACTCAAAAGACATGGAGTGAACCAAACAAGGAGTGATAACTGTGAGAATACTCTATCTCTCTCAACGTTATTTCCCACATGAAAAAGGAGGAGCAGCAATTTCCTTGAGAATTCTTGCTGAAAATATGGCTAGAAAACATGAGGTTGCTGTTTTTACAGTAGACACAAAGAATACAACAGAAATAGTAAACCATGTTCTTGTTATTAGAAGGCAAGTCCCGAAGCTTTCAAAGATGTTGTACGAAACTGCTAAGAGACAAAAAAGAAAATTAAAAAGTATTCTGGTACGCCTTTCGATGATTTTAGATTTGTATCATGAAGAATTTATCAAGATTCTTGAGAATGAACTTGATAATTTTAAACCTCAAATCGTTCACCTCAACAATGTGGTTGGATTCCCTTTGAAGAAAATTTATAGAATTTTAAAAAGACGGAGGATAAAGATTATTCAATCCGTTCATGATAGCTTTCTTTTAGGTATTTTAGGTATTTCTAGTTCAGGTTTTCCTATTCCGTTTTGGTATCAATATACTAATAATGTACTTTCAAAGTGTGATATTGTCCATTTCCCTTCTAAAACTATTATGGAAAAGTTCGGAAAAAAGATCTCAACAAGAAAAGTTGTAATTCCCAACACAGTTGGGAGAGATTTTGAGGAGGAATTATGGGAGGAACTTGTTTCTAAGAAAAAGAAAGAACTTCCAAAAAAAATGATCTTTGCTGGTACCCTTTCTAAGTATAAAGGAGTACATCTTCTAGCTTCGTGTTATAAAGATCTTTATAAAGATTTGGGAGAAAATCTACAACTGATATTCGTAGGTGATGGCCCTGCGAGAAATTTTTTAGAAACAGATCTTGAAAATTTCATAAAAAGTGGAAAAGTAAAAATCACTGGATGGATTCCTTTCGAAGAAGTTGAAAAATTCTTCAAAGAAGCGCATTTTGTGGTTCTTCCCTCGCAAGTACAGGAAACATTTGGAAGGGTACTGGTAGAAGGCTTTTATAACGGCTGTCTCCCCATAGGAAGTTCTTGGGGAGCCATTCCAGAAGTAATTGGAGATAATTCATTGATTTTTGACAACTACGAACAACTGCTAGCTATTATAAGGTATTATTATAATGAAGGCGTGTGGTTTAAAAAAATGTATGAACTAAAAGAGAATATGAAAAAGTTCTCTTTATCAAATCATATTATGAGGTTTGAAAAACTTTATAGAGAACTCCTAAAATGATCCAATTATTGATTCACATCATTGTTTTGATAACTTGCGCCTTAATTTATTCAACATATACTCTCTTCTCTTTTCAATGAGTAATCTGTTGATTGTTTCAAGATCCTCTTGCACCACAATTTTATCATTTGCGATTCTAGCATACTTGACTATTTTGTACTTTTTATCTTCTCTTTTGTATCCAATAGCTAAAGCTTCTTTCTCGCGCTCGACTGTTATCTCCTTTTGCCCTGAAAAGATCTTGAGAACAATCTCATGGATTTTCCAACTTGGCAAAATACCTTGCCCTACGACTTTTATACCACCAACATTTCCAAACATGACCAAAGGAACCTTCAAAATTTCCTTTATCAAACCAAAATCAGGATGCGTGAAATACCCTCCCTCACCAAAGGCTTCTCCATGATCAGAGACTACAATAACAACAGATTGCTTAAGATTAAATTTTTTATCGATCAAATTTAACAATTCTTCTAGAGCATCATCAAGATACTCAACTTCCGTTTGATAGAAATATTTCAACAGCTCTATCTCTTTTTCTTTCAAAAGGGTAGGATGTCCATAAAGTTTTCTTACCAGCCTAGCGGCTTTCTTGAGATCTTGCTTTCGAAGGTGTGGAGAACCATAAGGTGCGTGTGTATCCATCAAGTGAATAAAACCAAAGATGGGCTTTTCGGATAAAAATTTCTGCTTTGATAAATAATCTATTATCACTCCAGTTCGTATTTTGTTTTCAAAAGCTGTGTTTTGATTTTTTAGATCTTTCTTTAACAGATGGTACGTAATTTTCGCGATGTAAAAAATCCTTGGATATCTTTTCAGAATATTCCTTACTACTTTTCTTACTTTTCCTTCTTTCTGAAGCCCCAAATCACTAGGAGGTAATTTTCTGATTTTCAAAAAGTCTTCGAATATTCCCTCCTTTATATAGTAGCCGTACGCCCGGGAAGTTACAACATTTCCTGTTACAAATAGAGTTTGATACCCATACTTCCATGCAACGAGAGGGAGATAAGTGTAAGCCTCACTGTTTATCCGTGCATCCTTTATCACCTGAAACGGTAGAGTTCCCGTTAAGATTGACGGCACGGCAAAGAAAGTACTAGGAGCCGAAGAATACACATTTTCTATCACTTTACCATACTTTTTTATTTCCATTCCTTGAAAAGCATCATATCTCAAACAATCTGTTATTACCACAAAAACATTCAATCTATCGTTGATCATAATTTTTTCAACCTCCTGAAAATACTTCTTAATATCATTTTATCTTCCTCATATAGTCCCAAAAGTGAAAGCACAAGAAACATTGTAACAAACCCAGCCAATAAACTCACTAAGACAAGGACAAAACCACCAAATATGTGTCTCAAAAACATGAAGACTACCCATACTATTACACTGGCAATTATGGGTTTTATGTATCTCAAATTGTAAGGAATCATCCTCAAAGCAAAATATACCTCTATCATTTTTATTATATTCACACTTGCTATCGCAAGGGCTCCTCCCACAGCAGATCCCAAAACACCGTATTTTGGAACAAGCAAGATATTCAACACCACGTTCAGAGAGGCTACTACCACCCCATTCAACATCTCGTATCTCTGGTATTTTGTCATTGAAAGTAGAAAACCATTCGATCCAACCGCTGCGTTCACCAATTGAGCAACAGAAAGCACGATCAAAGCATTTCTTGCAGCAATATAGTCTGTACCAAACAATGCGAGTATCTCTTTTGAAAAGCTCACTATCCACAAGAACAAAGGAGTAGTCAATGAGACAATCCACCTTGTAAGATTGGAATACATTCTTGATAAAGTTTCCTTTTGCCCTGTGTGATAGAGTTCAGATATAATAGGCGCAAAAATCATGTTGAAACTGCCGAGAAAGAACACAAGGAGTTGAGCAACAGTGTTGGCGATTGTGTACAAACCAACACTGGTAGAATCAGAGAATACACCCAGTATCAGCTGGTTCACCTGACCCATTAGAAAATATGTGAATCCTACAAAAAGCATGCTCAGTGAATACGTAAAGAAACTCTTTATATCGATTGGAGAAATCTCTTCCTTCCAAAACGGTCGAGTGAGCTTGACAAGATTGGAAAACAGCGATAGAACAACTATGATAGATGAAATGACCGTTGCCACAACTGCTCCCATCAACTTCAATCCTATCAAATAAAAGGTAATAAAAAAGGCTATTCTCAAACTTCTCTCCATAACGTCTTTCCAGAATACAAAGATCGAAGGTTTTTTAAAACCTTGAAAAATCCCAGAGAGAATGTTCATAAGTGTATAGAAGAAAATAACAGCGGAAAACCAGATGAAAAGACCTTCAAGTTGAGGTTCGTTGAAAACTCGTGCGAGAGGACGCCTGAAAACAACTAGAAAAATTGCGCTTGCAGATGAGACCACAAGGGAAGTTTTGAAAATCACTCCCAAAAGAAACCTAACTTTACCCCACTCTCTTTTTCCTACATATTCTCCTAAGAATCTCACCGCACCAGAGCTCATTCCAAGAGTGGAAAACAAGACACCTACATTGACAACTGTAAAACCAAGTGAATAAAGCCCGTACAGACCTACCCCAAGGAGCCTTGCAAAAACAAGTTGCAAAACAAATCCAAGTAGATAGCCAACAACTCTGACGAAAAAAACCATTCCTGCTTGCTTTACAGTGGTTTTCAAGTAATTCTCGTACCGTGTCTCCAAAAAAACCCCTCCATTTATCAGAAGAAACTCAAAATGAAATCTCTCACCTCATATATACTCCTAGGAACCTGCCCTTCGGACGAGATAATTATGCCGTCCTCAGCGTGATTCGCATCGTCCGGTCCCGTGTCGTTCTCGTGAAGCCATATCGTATCGTTTCCCACACTTCCAATGGAACGCCACCTGAGATTTCCAAAATACACAATCAAATCGGGTGCAATGTTATTGACCTTTTTGTAAACCTCTTCAGGTTTAAAGACTTTGGTTCCTATATTGTTCCCATGCTCATCAGTTATAGATTCCAACTCTTTTATTAACTCGTCCCTGAAATCTTCGTATTCCTCCTTTTTGACGATACCGTTTGGTTCCCTCCCCTCAACGTTTATAAAGATTCTCCCGTAGTATCCACCTAACCCCCATGCTTTCGTCTTTTCCCAGTCGATCTTTCCTTCCTTAATGAGCTGGCCTATGCGTGTCGGTACCTTTGGTTTTTCTTTCAAAACAAGATATCCCCTTTCTATCAACCAATCGTTTACCGCGATACCTCCCTCCATCTTCTGTATTCCATGATCAGAAACGACAATCACTACTGTATCATCAGGAAACAGAGAAACGAGATTGCCTATTTTTTCGTCTAGATACTTGTAATAGTCTCTTATTGCATTTTTGTAAGGGCTATTTGGATCGTGTTTGAAGTGTGTGGGATCGTGGTGCGCCCAAAGTGCATGATGCATTCTATCTGGACCCATTTCAACCATTATGAAAAAATCCCACTCTTTTTCCGTTACTAAATGTTTTGCCACTTCGAAACGCTTGTCCGTCATTTCATAAACTTGGTCGATCACAAGTTGCTTGTTCTCCGTTCTAAAATTTTCCACGTCGAACATGTATTTTCCCACCCATTTACTTATCTCTTCTTTCAACTCAGGGGGATAAGTGTATTCAACGTCAAGGCCTGGTGTTAAAAAGGACGTCACCATGCATCCATTTATCTTTTTCGGAGGATACGTCAAAGGTACCCCCAAAACGATCGATTTGTAACTTCTGATCCCAAGTGTGTCCCAAACGGTGGGATACTTTATCATCCTCGAGTTAGCAAAAACAACAGAGTCATATTCGTAGCTTTTTCTGTTCCTGAAACCGTATATTCCCAACTCCCCAGGATCTTTTGCAGTCATCATACTCATCCAAGCAGGGACTGTTATGGGTGGAATTGTGGATCTCAAAGGTCCATAACTCTTCGCAAGTTTTCTCATATTTGGAAGTTCTTCCCAGAATTCTTCGAAAACCAATTTCGGATCTGCACAGTCTAAGCCTATTACTGCTACTTTTTTCATTGTCATCACCTCACTTGCTCAGAATAGCTTCTTCCCATATAGTAATCCATCAGTATCTTTGCAACCTCCGGTCTTGTAAATTCAGGAGGAGGCATGACACCTTTGGAAAGCATTTCTCTTACCTTTGTTCCGCTCAAATAGACGTGATCTTCATCTGGATGAGGGCACGTTTTCTTAGTTGCCATTCCTTGGCATTTTTTACAGTAGAAAGCATGCTCGAATTTCAAAGGTACAATTTCTATTTCTTCCGGCTTGAACTCATCAAATATCTCCTGTGCTTCATACGTTCCATAGTAATTTCCCACTCCTGCATGATCTCTTCCTACGATAAAATGAGTACATCCGTAATTTTTTCTACAGATCGCGTGGAAAACGGCCTCCCTGGGTCCCGCATATCTCATGTTCACGGGAAAAACACCTAAGAAAACTCTTTCCTGCGGATAATACTTTTCTATGATCACCTCGTAAGTTTTCATCCTCACATCTGCAGGGATGTCTCCTTTTTTTGTTTTTCCAACGAGCGGATTTATGAACAGCCCATCGACAATCTCCAGAGCCACTTTCTGAAGATACTCGTGTGCTCTATGAATAGGATTTCTCGTCTGAAACGCTACAACTGTTTTCCATCCCCTTTCCTGGAAAATTCTCCTAGTATCCTTTGGATCAAATCTGTACTCAATAAAGTTTTTATGTTCTACCCTGCTCAAAAGCCAGATTTTACCTCCTAAACAAACATCTCCTTGAGAATAAAGAAATGCAACGCCTGGATGAGCATCTTCCTCCGTCCTATAAACTTTTTTGGCCTCTTCTCTTTTTCGCCTTTCGTATTTATCACCAACTTTCATCACAGCGTACAATTTCCCGTCCTCTCCATGTATAGCTACCCAATCACCAACTCTTATTTCCCTCGCTATCTCCTTAGGAATCGAAAGAACAACAGGAATAGTCCAAACTACTCCATTTGCGAGTCTCATATCGTCAAGCACAGAATCGTAGTCCTCTTTCACCATGAAACCCTCCAATGGACTGAACAACCCAGTGGCGATGTTTTCCAGCTCAGATAGATCCCAGTACGACACAGTGATTTTTTTCATTTCTTTCGCTTTCCTTTCCCACTCCTTTTTTTCTTCCACTTCTACAATCCTGTTTACTAAATGTCCACCATGGGGGTTTATCACAACAAACACCTCCTTACACCTTCACAATCTCGATTTTTTGATGATTTTTCATAATGCCTCGTAAGATGGGCTTAACCACCTTCAGAAGAGGGTTTCTCCTCCTTATGAAAATCACCACTTTATCCGGTTTTTCAGAAAAAAGATCTATCAGAACTTTTTTCAAGTTGCCCTCTCTCCTTTCAATAACGTAAACCACATTTCGTTCTTTTAAAATCCTCTCCATTTCACTCAAGAACTTTTCTTCTTGTTTCTCCAACTGTTTCTTCAGAGTGTTTATAAGAACATCCATTTCATGCTTGCCCAACCATCCTTTTTCCGATATCAATTCCATAGAAAGCGATATCAGATTCTCATCGATTAGAGGAACGATCTTCACCACGCTGGCGTTTTTTATGACCTTCAAAAACACCAAAGGATTCCACTCAAAATCCAAAAATAAGGTGACAAGTTTCACATCATCAAGCCTCCTAAAAGATCCACTTCCAAAGAGTGTTCACAAAAACAACGAAGACAACAAAAGATAAAAAAGCTATGAAAGCACCGTATTTTACGAGATCTTTTATTTGTATGTATCCGGTCGATGCAATCAACGCAGCACTCGGTGAACCTGTTGGGAACATGAAAGAAAATCCTGTTACCATGGAAACCATCACTGCCACAGCTTCTGGAGGTATCTTCATACTCCCTAAAAGTGGAATAGCGAATTGCGTCAACACCACTGCGGCAGCGGAATTACTCATCACCTCCGTTAAAAGCATACCACCTATTATCATTGTAAAGAACAGAACAGTAGGAGAGAGAACTTCCATTTTCAGGTGAGAAACGATCCACTCTGCCAAACCTGTCTTGCTCACCATTCTTCCCAACACAATGGCTCCACCGTACATGAGAATAACTCCCCAATTTACATCTTCCTCTACCTCTCCCCAGCTGACCGCATCCATAAAGAAAAGAACAATTACTGCTCCTAACGCTATGTTTGCAACTCCTATTCGTTCTCCTGCGAACATCCAAAGAAAGATGGTAACTATGGTGACAGCAATGATGAAAATCTTCTTAGAAGAGAGTGTGTCTTCCTTCATACTTGACCGAAGAAATTTCCTTATTTTTTCCATTTCTAAATTAGGCGTCAATTTGATGAGAAAAAACGATGAAAAAAGAAGCAAAGTTCCTGTAATGGGAAGAGAAGCCAAAATCCATTTGAGAAAGGTTAACCTTCTAGCAAAGTAGGGTTGAAACATAGCAAAAACGAGAGGTGCTCGTGCACCTCCAAGAAGGGTAGTGTTACCTCCCAAAACTGCTCCCCAAAAAGTTCCAAGCAAAAGCGCTTTTGCAAACTTTTCACTCCCCTCTTCCATATTGCTCGCTATTTCTAGCACAATGGGCAACAAAACTGCTACCACCGCATGACTGAGCATCCACAGAGACAGAAAATAAGAAGAAAAAAGAACACTTAGAATCAATCTTTTTGGGTTTTTCCCAAAAGTTTCTATGAACTTTAAAGCTACTTTTTGTGTGATACCGTTTCTTCTCAACACAGAACTGATGATGAAAGAGCCTATTAAAAAGAAAACAGAAGTGTTACCAAAATAAGAATAGACCTCCTCTGAGCTCGCCAATCCCAACAGAGGGAATGAGATAATTGCGAAAAGACTTGTTATCATGATAGGTACAACGTTTGTGATCCACCAAAGGGTACAAATTGCAAAAATAACTAGGGTCTTGAACCCTTCCTCACTTAGATCAAAGGGCGGTGAAAGGAAAAACGGTAAGACAAAGAGGACCAATGAAACCAGAAAAACAACCTTCTTCTTCATCTCAATCCAGGTATCCCAAATCTCTCAATCTCTTTTTTATGATTTCTTCTTCCTCTTCAGAAAACACATCCGTATCCTCAGAACCCTTTTCATCTGTGTTTATCACCTCTTTTAAAACGAACGTAACATACTCATCCACCGTTTTGAAACCATATTCATCAAGTTTTTTTTCAATGGCTTCATACAGATCGTCAGGAATGTTAACTTGTTTCATAACACACACCTCCCTTCAATTTCACTAAGAAATTCTCTCAAATAATAGTACTGAACACTGATCCCCAGTGGAATATCTGGCTTGTTCTCACCGTGAAAGTCGGTGCCGGCAGTCACTAACAGATCATATTTCTTGGCCAACTCTAAATATTTTGAAATCCTTCTTTCGTTGTGCTTCGAGTAGAAAACTTCTATACCTTTCAAGCCAAAACCGGCTAACTTTTTCACAAGATCTTCCAACTTTTCTTCATCTTCCTCCGCTTGATAAGGATGTGCAAGAACTGGTATGCCACCTGCTGCCAGTATAAGTCCGATAGCTTCGTCCGGTTGGAGACGCTTTTTGTCAATGTACAAAGGTTTCCCTTTCCCCAAGTATCTATCGAAAGCCTCCTGATAATTGGAGACAAAACCTTTTTTCACCATCAAACTAGCGAAATGGAGTCTTCCGACTAACCCTCCACCTGCTTCTTTTATGAGCTCTTCTAACGTTATATGAAAACCCATTTGATTCATCTTTTCAACGATCAGAAGGTTTCTTTTTTTACGAAATTCTTGCAGATCTTTCAAGACCGCACACAATTTCTCGTGAAAAGGATCTATGGCGTATCCCAAAATATGCAAAGTTCGAGGATACTCCGAACTGATCTCAACTCCGGGAACAAAAACGATCCCTTCTACTCCAGAAATTTCTTGTACCCCTTCAACAGTATCGTGATCAGTTATTGAAAGAACCTCTATGCCCTTGTCTGTAGCCATCTTTATCACTTCTGTTGGCGCGAAACTACCATCGGATGCACTTGTGTGTACATGAAAATCCACAAACATACCTTCACCCCGATATTAGTTATATTATTCCTTTCTCTTCGAGATACTTTAGGATTTTTCCAACAGATTCCTCCACGCTTTCTTTGTCGGTTTCTACGATCAATTCGGGATTTTCTGGTTCCTCGTAGGGGGCGGAAATCCCTGTAAATTCTTTTATTTCTCCTTTCAGAGCTCTTTTGTACAATCCCTTTGGATCTCTCTTTATGAGTACTTCAAGAGGACATTTCACATAAATCTCTATGAATTCTCCTTCTTTCAAAAGAGATCTAGCTCTTCTTCTATCTTCTCTGTAAGGAGAAATGAACGCCGTGATAGTGATGATCCCTGCATCTGCAAAGAGTTTCGCCACCTCACTTATTCTCCTTATGTTTTCCTTTCTGTCCTCCGGCGAGAAACCAAGATCACTGTTCAAACCGTGTCTTATATTGTCTCCATCTAGAACGTAAGCAAGTTTTCCTCTTTCAAGCAATCTCCATTCCAGTTCATGAGCAATGGTGGATTTCCCCGAACCCGGAAGCCCCGTGAGCCATACGACTACTCCTTTCTGGCCAAGGAGTTTTTCCCGATCCTCTTTCTTAACCTTCCCTTCGTGCCACACAATATTCTTGGCCTTGGGATCCATTGTATGAATTCCCCTCCCTTCCTAAGTACAACGTCTTTCACAGATATCCTAGGTTTTTCAGCCTTCTCTTTATAGCTTTTATTTCTTCTTTCGTGAGAGATGTCATCTCGAACTCGTCGTTCACCTTTTCTATTCCAGATGAGACCAGATCTCTCAATACATCTACCACAAACTCCGTTACGCTGTTGTAACTGGTTCCTTCTATCACCTTTTTTATTCTGGCGTATAAAGACTTAGGAATCTTTATCGTGACTCTGTCCATACTCCCATCACACTCCAATATGAGTACATGATATCATTATCATTGTAACATACATTGATAGGAGGGATACATACATGAATATTCTTTTCCTAGTTATTGATACATTGAGATATGATTATGTAAGCTGCTCAGAA
Organism: Thermotoga sp. KOL6; assembly: GCF_002866025.1. NCBI lineage: Bacteria > Thermotogati > Thermotogota > Thermotogae > Thermotogales > Thermotogaceae > Thermotoga > Thermotoga sp. KOL6. Next base: position 409,624 of record NZ_LNDE01000002.1, on the reverse strand, counting down.
AGTTTCGAGAAATCTCACAAAACTCCCATCCTCGATGAGATTGCAAGTCAAGGGTTAATATATGATCATGCCTTTTCCTCTGGAACGAGCACACCTTTTTCTTTTCCAGGTATTCTAGCTTCTATTTATTCTTCTCAAACGGTGACTCCAGGGGTTATACATGCCCCTTTAACTTTTGCGGAGTATTTGAAACAAAAGGGTTATGTGACCTTTGGATCCGACGGTGGAAATATATACGTATCGGATTTGTACGGGTATGCAAGGGGAATTATTTTTTGGCAGAGCGAGCGTAAAATGGAATTGAAAAAAAGGTTTCTGAAATCAAAAATAAAAAAAGCCCTTGAGAAAATGAAACTAGGTAATCTAACTTATAAGGCATCGGAGATATTCAAAATACTACTAAATGTGGCAATAATATACAAAGCACAAAACCAAATTGATAAGTTCATAGAACTGTTGAAAGAGAATAAAAACCAGCGCTTTTTTGCTTTCATTGATTTCATGGACGTTCATGGACCTTATCAAGGCCTGTGGGAACAATCTTTGAGAGAAAGGTTTTTGATAAACAAATTCTTTAGAGACAGAGGAAAATTTTCGAGAGAAGAAGCAAAAAAATGGCGGACACTAGCTGAAGATTGGTATACACAAGGCTTAGAGATAGTAGAACACCACATAGGAAGACTTCTAAATGCGCTCGATACCATGGGGATTCTAAGAGATACCATCGTGATAATAACTTCAGACCACGGTGAAGAATTTCTTGAACATGGGAATTTTGATCATCTTCCAAAACCTTTCGAAGAAATTATTAGAGTACCATTGATTGTCAAAGTGGGAAATGAAAAATTTTCACAAGAAGAAAGAAACTCTGAGAAAAAGAAACTTGTCTCGCTTGTGGACCTTGCTCCATCAATATCAAGGTTTCTATTCGGCGAAAAACCTAAGGAATTCGTGGGAAAAGATACTTTGTTTGGAGGAAAAGACACAAGGGAGTACATATACTGCGAAGGGTTCAGAAGGAAAGATAGTATTGCACACGATCCATTGAAAAAGGGTATTCACAACTGGTGCATTAGAACAAAAGATAAAAAACTTATGAAACTAGACGGGCAGTTATACTTGTTCGATCTGAGGGCAGATCCTAAAGAGCAATATCCCTCGAAAATAGAAGATACCTCTCAAATTCCTGAAGAAATACAATCTTACATGAAAAATTTCAAGCATGAACTTTTGAGGTATACGTTAAAAAATAGATATTGGAAAAAATTCTTGAGAATCCCATAACAACACTATACTAAGCTGATCCCCAAGCTAATTGGACATCAGTTACCTCCAAAAAAACGATCGATCGAAGGAACCGCTCATCAAAATCAGATTGATTCTCTCGAGAAATTGGAGGTGTATAACTTGAGAAAAAATTTTCAGGAAGCTATTAAAAGCTTTGAAGTAGGAAACTACAACGAAGCACTTAGGAAGTTCAACGAAATTTTGAAGAACAATCCTTACAACAAGGAAAGCCATTACTATATATGTTCGATTTACCGACAACTAAAGAAATGGTCAAAGTGTAAAAACTATGCCACATCATTTCTTAAAAAATTCGGAAAAGATCCAAAAATATTGGAATACTTGGGAGAGGTTTATAGCTTCGAAGGAGATTACAAAAAAGCCATTGAAATGTACAAATCTGCTTTGAAACTAACCAGTCAACCAGAAGATAAAAACAGATTGCGCGAAAAACTTGAAAAAACTTATGCTTTAATGCAAGAGAAAAAGTCACAGTTAAAATTGGCTGTTATTGTTCATCAAGGGGGCGACACATTTACTGATGATCTTGTGGAAAACTTGTCAAAAAAAATCTGGGTTAAGAAATTTGTAATCCCAACTTCTAAAATAACCTTTCTGAATGCTCTACTCAAAGCCAAAAGAAAAAAGCTTATTAATGATAATCTTTACAAAGTTATTTTGCATTTCCTAGGCTCTAAATTGCGAAAGATTATTTCTTGGGCTGATGTAACTTGGTGCGAATGGGCTGATTTTTTGGCAGTTACCGGTAGTTATGTGAAACCCAAGGGCAAAAAACTTTTTGTACGCCTGCACAGGTATGAGGCTTTTACCGATATCCCATTTATGATCAACTGGAACAATGTGGATGAATTGGTGTTCGTTTCTCAATTCATGAAAGATATCCTAGAAATGAGAGGTTTGAATCTTCAAAAGGTGAGTTGGCGTGTCATTTATAATGGCATAGATTTGAAACGTTTTCAATTCATCCCAAGACAGAAAGGCTACAATATCGCGTGGGTAGCTCATATCATACCAAGAAAGAATCTTCATGTTGCTTTCGAAATAATAAAAAAACTTTCCGAGAAAGACAAGCGGTACAGATTACATGTTGCGGGAAGCTTCGATGATCCAATGTATGAAATATATTTGAAACATCTAGCCAAATCTATGAAAATCAAAGATAATGTTATATTCCACGGTTGGGTAGATGATATCAATCAATGGTTGGAAGATAAAAACTATTTGCTTTCAACAAGTATTCATGAAAGCTTTGGCTACAATATAGTGGAAGCAATGGCAAGGGGTATCAAACCAGTCATACATGATTTCTACAATGCCAAAGAATTGTACGATGAAGAATTCTTATTCTCCAGTGTGGATGAAGCTGTAGAGAAAATAACCGAAGAAAGATATGACTCGCATCATTATAGAGAGTACATTATCAAAAGAGGATGGACTTTAGAAAAACAAGTGAAGGAATTCGAGTCTCTAATAAATGAACTCGTGAGTCGATAAAAATCAGGCGGATATTTGTATAAATTGATAGCAATAGAAGAATACCAGAAGCGATAGGTTTTAACGAATACGTTGTTCAAGAAGGGAAAAATTTCGAAGAAAGGTTTGCCAAAAGAATTGTCGAGGTATTGAAGGAAGGATACAACCCAAAAGTGTTCATAGAGAGAGCAAAAAATTTCACGTGGGAAGAGATTGCAAAAAAAGAAATACACGTATATAAGCAAGTCTTCAGATCTCACGGCTGATTTGCGAAAGGATATTAGAAAACCGAGGTGAACATCGTTGAAAGTACTGATAATAGGCTACACTCACTCAAAAAACGACAAAAGAGTGTTCAGAACTGTGCAAGCACTTTCCAAAAGATGCAGAGTTATCTATCAATATCTAACAGAAAAAAAAGAGCATCCCATCGAGGAAGGAAACATAGAATATCTTCCCGTCTGTTATATCCGAGAAGAGAATTTGTTGAAAAAATTTTTTAAAAGAAGAAATTTTGACAAGATGATCTGCAAGTTGGTGGCGGAAGAAGACTATGATATTTTGTACATGCACCATTTTCCCGCTACAAAACCGATAGAACCTTTCAAAATTGCTAAAAAGAGAGGAAAAAAGATCATCTACGATGTTCACGAACACCATCCTCAAAACTTTTTAGGAAATCTTCCTGTTCCACTGAGATGGATAAAGGAACAGGTGATGTGGTGGGTGTTCAAAAGGCAGATTGCTTTTTCAGACAGGTGTATCTTCGTCTCAAAGGAGATCGCAGACGATGTTTTTAAAACCATTGGTTTAGAAAAGCCCCATCTTGTGGTACCGAATTATGCCTCTGTCTCGATGGATCCTGAAAAAAAAGAAGACGAGATATGTTTTGTGGGTAAGACTTTCAGATCTCTCTCTACAGAAGAGATCCAGATACTGAAAGAGCTAGCAAAGGATGGAATCCGATTCAAGGTGATAGGGATGAACACAAACTTCGGAATAGAAAACAGCAAAGTGCTCCCTTTTCTTCCGTATGAAGAGATGATGAAAGAAGTCTCCAAAGCCAAGTTTTCATGGATTTCTTTTCAAACGGTTGTCAAAAGTGATCGTTACAAGAACGATATTTTCTCACTCCCCCATAAATTTTTCGATTCCATCGCCGCCGGGACACCCGTTGTGGTCAACAAACGTTTTGTGAGCATGGCCAAGATCGTTGAGGAAAAGAAAGTGGGAATAGTGATAGATCCCAAGAACGTGAAAGAGAGTGTGGAAAAGATAAGAAAGGCCTTTTTGAACTACGGAGAGATCATGGAAAGCCTAAAGAAACACCAAAGAGCATTCGTCTGGGACGAGGAGAAAGAAGAAAGATTCCTAGACTTCGTGTTGACTTGAGCAGTTCAGATTTTCTCCCCTTGATTTTCTCTCTTACAAATGGTAGTATTTCTCAGAGCCCAGTTTTTTTGTTAAGGAGGTTTTTATTATGAGTATGCACGAACATGAACACGAACACGAGCATCAAACGGAAGTCTTCAGTCTATTCGACCAAGATGGAAACGAGGTTTTCTTCCACAAGCTTGGAGAAGTCGAGGACGAAGGAAATCTGTTTTGGGTCTGCGAAGAAGTTTTCTTAAACGAAGCGAGAGACATGATAGAGGATCTCGGTGAAGTGTACGTGTTCAAAGCGGATGAAACACCGGAGGGCATCATGCTCGAAGGTGTGGAATACGACACGGCAAAGAAGGTATTTGAAAAGTGGCAACAGAGTATTCCCGATATTGAAGAGATGTTCTTTGAAACAGACGATGATGAGTGAAAAAGGGCGCTTTCGGCGCCCTTTTGTTTTTCATATCTTCAGATAAGGTAGGAGCCCCATCTGGCGTGCTCTCTTGATGGCCACTTTGATCATTCTCTGATGTTTAGAACAATTCCCTGTGAGTCTCTTAGGAATGATCTTCGCCTTGTCCGTGAGAAACTCACTGAGGAGTTTCACATCTTTATAGTCAACGTAGTCCAATTTCATTTCGCAGAGTCTACACTTCTTGACCTTCTTTCTCCTCCTTCTGTAAGCCATCGATCGCACCTCCCTCAAAATGGTGGTTCATCTTCGCTGAAAGTCTCGTCAGAGAAATCCTCTTCGGGAATCTCCAGTTTCTCTTCGATTTCCTCCGTCGATTCTGAAGGTTTTCTATCCATGAATCTCACAACGTTTGCAACAACCTCCGGACTGACTCTTCTCTCGCCCGTCTGAGTTTCCCACCGTCTCATGCGCATCTCTCCTTCAACAAGAACAAGCCTTCCTTTGGTAAGATACATTCTCGCAAACTCTGCCAATCTTCCAAAGGTAACCACTCTGAAAAAATCCGTTGTCTGCGCGTCTTCTGCCGCGTTCTTCCTTGGAACTCTGTCCACCGCTATCGTGAAAGTGGTCACCGGCGTTCCACTCAAAGTGTATCTCTCTTCTGGATCTCTCACGAGTCTTCCGATGAGAATGATTTTGTTGAAAAAAGACATCAGGCCTCTGTTCCTCCTTCTTTCTCTTCAGACGATTCTGCAGTTGTTTTTTCCCTCTGGGCTCTTCTTTCTTTTTTCTCCAAGTCGAACCTTCTGAAAGTTTGCCATCTGATGATCTCGGGAGTTATTCTGTAGAAATTCTCGAGCTCTTGAAGATTCTGACCGTCACATCTGAAGTAGATGACCGTGTAGTCTCCTTCGTTGAACTTCTTGATCTCGTAAGCGAATTTCCTCATACCCATTCTGTCGATCTTGTCGACCTTTCCCTTGACCCTCTCTTCGATGATACTCTTGACCCTTTCCACGAGTTTCTCTCTCTCTTCCTCCGGCACGTTCGGTGCGATGATGAACATGCTCTCGTAGATCCTCTCTTTCACGTAAGCCACCAAAACTCACCTCCCTCGGACATTCGGCCCCACCTCAGGAAGGGTGGAGCGGGATTTTCACTTTCACGATTATACCATCATCTTTTGAGTCTGCAAAGAACTGGAAATTCTCCTGTTTCAAGATATTCTTTGAATCCCTTTATACATATGGGAGTTATATGAGGACAGTGAGTGAGGAAGTTCATAAAATCCACCACTCTGTCGGCGATCTTCTCTTCGAGGTTGAAGAAGATCTCCCAAGCTCCCTTCTCTGCTTCTTTTTTGTCGAGAAAGAGGATCTTTTCCAGAAACTCCTTCAAGTTGTCGAAACGTTCTTTTTCTTTCTGAGCGAGTTCCATTCCTTTTTTTGTTAGGGAGATGGGACCTCTCCTCACGTAATTTATCAACTTTTTCATCGCGAGGTCTTCAAGAATTTGTTTTGCAGAGGGCATTTTCACCTTGAGAAAATCCGACACTCTCTTCAATCTCGTGCTACCATCGTCTAATGTTATGAGAACCGCCAAAAGATATCTCTTTTCAGTTGGTGATAACATATTTCTACCTCCCTTTTAGGTAATTCTAACACAACAGATTGAGAATGATAAAATATTTTTGAATATAAAGAGAAAAGGAGTGATGATCGTGAAAATCTTCGGAGCAATATTGATTCTCCTGGGAGTTCTGATCCTTCTTTCTGTTTTCAACGTTTTTGATGTTTCTTTTGGTCGGTTCCTTGGTATCGCGTTTGCTGTCATATTCGCTTACGTGGGTATCAGCGCTCTCGTCAAAAAAGGTTTTCCAAACGGTTTGGTTTCCTGCGCCATAGCAACCGTTTTGGTACTCCACGTCTTTGGTATACACAAATTCTCCTTCTGGGAAGGTTTCGTGGTATTCTTCTCTGTTCTTCTAATCGAATGGGGCTTTTTCGCCATTCTGTCTCACAGAACCTGAATTTTCATCTTCGCTGCTCTCATGTAACCCATAGACGTAGCATACTGGATCGACCGAGTCCATCCAGAGCAGTCTCCTATCACATGGAGACCCTCTACTACGTCGTTCAGGAATTTGTTCGTGTAGAACTTCACCTCGACCGCGTAGAGCAAATTATCGAAGTAAGCAACTCCCGTGATCACCTTGTCGAGACTTTCCACGAAATCTATCAGTGATTCCCTTATTTTAGAGGGAAAGACGAGATTCGCATCTCCCAGAATGTAACTCTCTGAGTTCAAGGTGGGATGTACCCTGCCGAGTCTCTTCGTTCTTCTGAACTCCTTGAAATCCCCATACGTTTGAAGAATCACCCGTTCTTTGTCCCCCGCCAAGATGTTTGCGAGCTTTGCAAGATTTACACCGTAGCCGGTCGGATCCTTGAAAGGCTCCGTGAAACGTGTGGTAACAAGGACAGCGAAGTTCGTGTTCTCTGTTTTGTGAAAGCTGTCAGAATAACCGTTCACGGTGGTGAAGTCTTCGTACCTTTCCAACGCCACTTTTCCCGCAGGATTTTGACAGAAGACCCTGCATATGTATCCTGTCTTCGTTTTGTATCTCACCTTCACTTCGTACATATCAGAAAAGGGTTCCATCACGTGATTGGGTAGTTCGTATCTGATTCCAATGTCAACAAACTGGTTCGGTCTCACAAGATGAGGATATTTCTCTTTGAGGTGATCCATCAACCTGTGACCACTTCTTCCAACAGCTATCACGAGTTCATCGAACTCGAAACTTCCTTCGTTCGTGTGTACTCTGTGTGGAGGCCCTAGGTCAACATCTTCTACTACGGTTCCAAACAGAAATTCTATGTTCCCAAAGGAAGAGAAATAATCGTAGATGTTCTTGTTGGTCTCCTTCAGAATATCGGTTCCCAGATGAAAGAAGTAAGATTTTACCGGATCGAAACCGTGATGATAGAAAAGTTTGTAAACCTTCTCATCTGCGAAGGACTCTCCGAACTCTATTTTCCTACCATCTCTTTCAAAGGATTTTAGGTAGTTCACAACTCCCTTACTTTTGTCGATGGTGGGGGTGTATCCCGAGAATTTCAGGTAAAATTCCACAATTTTGGCCTGTACTTCAAGAGGAATGTGTATTTCACCACCCATACCGTGAGAGATGAAGATTTTGCCGTCCACTCTCACTCCAGAAATGGTGTTGTGGGAGTAGTTCTTTCCCCTTTCGAAGATCGTGATCTTATACTCATTTACTCTTCCGGTGTCTATGAGGCCATAGACGAATCCGATAGCACTCGCACCGAATCCAACGATTCCAAGCCTCTTCAACTATCTCCCTCCCCAAGCAGTCTCTTTCTCAGCTCCTCGAGTGTGACCACTTCTCCCTTCAGCTGACTCAAATAGATCTCTCTGTACTCCTCATCTCCTCCCGGTATTATGTACAATTTCCCTTCAAATTTTTCTAGCTCTTCCAATTCCTTTTTTGAGAGTTTCTTGGCGAAACTCAAGCCACCTTCCTTCGGAGTTGCGATGATGAGAATATCGATCCCTCCAAGGTTCTTCAACATCACTTTCGGATAGATCACGTTGTACCCTGCTTTTTTCAACTCTTCGGCGAGTGCCCTCAACTCTTCGAGATGGTCGTTCTCGTGGAGGGTGTCTATCATGATGACACCTTTGAGTTTTTCTTGGACAACGAAAGAAATCGACTGGACGAGTTTTCCATTCACTAGGAAAGAAATTCTGTGTGTCCCTTCTTCCAATTTTCCAGTGGGAACGACGAATCTCTTGAGCTGGTAAGGTGCAAATTCCTGGGTTACGTTTCTGATCGGATCGTCGTCCAACAAAATGATGAGATTAACTTTCGCCTTGTTTTCAGTGGTGTTGTATATTTCAAAGTACAGTTTTGCAACCTCTCCAGCGTGGATTTCTTCTGGAGAAATTCTGACGCTGTTGACATAAACGGGAGACGGTATTTGGAACCATATCGGGGAAGTTACGATCTCGTCACCGTCCATCTGCTTCATGTAGAAGAAGTACCACTCATAACCATCTGGAGGAGTGACTTTCAGATCGAGTTTCAAGTGATCTGTACCAGGTCTGAGTTCGAGAACCGTTCCACTCTGGGAGATCAGAGCAAGATAGAGAAGTTTCTCAGTATCTTTGTACTCTATACTCAGCGTTTTTTGTGAGAAATCATCGATGAAGACAACGTCCCCCATCAGATGCTCTCCCGACTTGAAGAGAACCTGAACGTTCCTATCTTCACTTCCAAAAGTATGCCTTTTCCAAAGGGCATCCATGATGGCATCGTACGTCAACTTATCAGCGATGATACCAGTTCTAGCGTCGTTCGCACTACCCCAGTTTGGTTTGTGATTGTCCTGGTTGGCAGTGGCTCCAAGATGCCAACCTCTGTTCAGAGCTAAGATGTAGTTGCCAAACATCTCAGGATTTATCACGTCACCAGAGGACCAATTCCCGTTTCCAACTTCTATCAGGTTCACGTATTTATCAGCCTCGGGAAAGTACCTGAAGGAATCGAAGGTGCCGAACTTACTTATGGGATGATTGAACTGGGCAAGTTTCTTATGTTTCACGAGCCAAGCGTAGAAACCCTCCAAGGAGCCCTCTTGGTTTCTGTCGATCCATTCGATCGATTCGTACACGTTTATGTGACCAACACCCGCCGTCCATTCGAAACCCTGGAGAGCAACGAATTCACCATCTTTTGTATGCCTTTCCGCAGCGAGTTTCGTAAGATAAGGCTTGGTCTTCCCGTCTATCTTCTGAGCGAAATAATAAGCGTGATCAGTCACCGCAAGCACGTCGAGAAACTGCTTTGCATATTCGTAAGCTTCGTCCGGTGTTCCCTTCCCATCGGAGTAGGAAGTATGGGAGTGAAGATTTCCATAAAAGGTTGCTCCAAAGATCAAGGAAGAGAGAATCAAAAAGAAAATCACTAACTTTTTCATACTATCGCCTCCTTCATTTCAGTCCTGTTCTGGCAATTCCTTGTATGAAGTACTTCTGGGTGAATATGAACAAGATTACAACCGGAAGAATCGAAAACGTTGCCGCCGCCATGAGTAGATTGTACTGAGTCCCCACATCGGAACTGAACGCCTGAAGTCCCACAGGAAGAGTTCTATAGTTCTCACTATTCGTCACGATCAAAACCCAGAGGAAAGCGTTCCAACTTCCAACGAATTTGAGAAGAGCAGAGGTGATCACGGCTGGTTTGCTGAGAGGCACGACGATCTGCCATAGAAATCTCCAGTGAGAGCATCCGTCTATTTTTGCCGCATCGAAGAGCTCTCTCGGTATGGTCAAAAAGTGTTGTCTGAGGAGGAAAATGGCAAAAACACTGACGATCCATGGAATGATCAGAGCGTAATACGTGTCGATCCAACCGAGTTTCGATATTGTGATGAAGTTCGGCACGAGAAGAACCTCGCCGGGTATCATCATTGTGGCAAGGTAGAGTCCGAATATGAAATCTCTTCCTGGGAAAACCATCCACGAAAAGGCGTAAGCCGCGAGCGATGCCACGATAACTTCGAGAATCGTTGTTGTGCTGGCGACGAAGAAAGTGTTGAAGTAGTATCTTGGAAACGGTGCGGCATTCCACGCGTCAACGTAGTTTTGAAAGAGGTTTGCAAGCATTTCAGTGAAGGAAAACCGGAGTTTGACGGAGTCAATGGGTTCGTCACTCAAAAAAACCGAAGGGACTCCTTCCAGAAGAATCTCTATTACCTCACCGTCTTTCACCCGCACTTCTTTTACGAAGTCTGGAGCTTCGATTATTTTCCAAGAGCTCATAGCGTCTTCATAAGCTTTCCTCAAAAAGGTGATATCCTTGAGATAACTTGCCATCGCACTAAGAAATTCGCTTCCCAGATCGAGTTGTGTGATTTTTGATTTCAACACCTTGTAAGTGGTGCTGTTTGAAAGACGTTCTTCCAGTTCTTCCATCATTCGTTCGAAGTTGGACGTATCTATGTTGTTTTCCTGAGCCAAGCCAATTAAAGAAGAAACGATAGGTTTCACAGTAGCGATGGTGAGAAGATCCACATGGTATTTCTCAGAAATCTCTTTTTCTTTCAACGAAACATAGCTTTCAACCAGATTGTCTTTCGATTCTTTCATCAGTTTCTCGACGAGTTGCCTGTCATGAAAATCTTTTATCTTTTCCAGAAAGAGATTTTTTCTCTCATCTCTCGTCATCGATTTTGCAACTATGTTTTTATCAACCGTTAGATTTTGCACATTTTGAAACAGATCGACAACCTCTAAATAGTAACCTATGTTCTTCTTTAGTTCTTCAATGGGAACGACTACCCTACTCGTGTAGACTGAAACGAGTGGGTTGCTACCCGTGTATCTTAGGTTGACACTTTTCAAAAGATCGTAGAGTTTTCTTATCTCCTCATCGGTGAGGACGAGTGTTGTTCCTGCCTTCATGCTTTCCACTTTCTCTTTGAGTGAGAGAAGCTCTTTCTCCTTCGTTTCAAGAAAAGAACGAAATCTTTCACGTTCGGACTCGTCCTTTATTCTCACATTTATGAATCTCCTCATCTGGGAGATTATCTTCGTCGCTCCGTCTATCGACCCCAAGATTTTGTTCATCAGACTGGACCTTTGAAAGAACGGATTCGCACCGCTCTTGTAATAGATGAAGAAGGATTCGAAGAACTCCTCGGGTGTATTCCAAGAAAATTCCACTGGAGACTCCGAAGAGATTCTTTTCACTTCTTCGATATCTACACTCGAAGTGTATCTTGCTTCTTTCAACGGTATCGTCATCGTTCCTCTGTGAAATGGATCGTCGTTGACGACTATGGTCAACAAATTTTCTTCCTTCGTCTTGAGGGCGTAGGCTTCTCTCAAACTGACACTCTTCCCAACTCTTTGGACTCCCGGCTTCAGGATCACTTTCACATCACGTGAGAGAGCGAAATTCTTTGTGTAGAATCTCGGGGGCCATTGTTGAACTTCCGATGGCGCTTTGAATGAAGTGAGTACCATCCAGCCGAAAGGACCAAGCATTAATATCGCACCGAAGATGAGCAGAAGGTACACAATCAGCTTCTTCACGTTATCACCTCACGAGACATACTCCACTGCTCTTCTTCCGAATCTGTACTGAACGAACGTGAAAATGAGTATGATCGCAAAGAGTATGTAAGCAGCTGCCGAAGCGATCCCCATTCTCTGCTGTCTGTAGAAGAGATCAAACACATAGTACACGAGTGTCATACCGCTGTTGTTGTAAGGACCCGGTAGCCCGTCGTAAAGGATGTAGACTTCGGCAAAAACTTTGAAGGCACCTATTAGGGATACTATGAGTAAGAAAAACGTCGTTGGAGACAGAAGTGGCCAAGTGATGTAAAAGAACTTCTGAAAAGAATTTGCCCCATCCACTTCAGCAGCTTCGTAGTATGATCGATCTATGTTCTGGAGTCCCGCAAGGAATATGACAGCATCGTATCCAACCGTTTTCCAAACGGAAACAATGGCGATAGTCGGGATAGTCCATCTCTCATCTTTCAACCAAGAGATGGGCTCCACGTTGAAGAAAGACAAGATGTAGTTCAGCAAACCAAATTCGTCGTTGAAAATCCATTTCCACACGAGGGAGATGGCAACAACGGATGTCACGAAAGGTATGAAGTAAGCCGTCCTGAAGAATACCCGAAGTTTCACGTTGGAGTTCAGAAGAAGGGCTATCACGAGGGATATGAATATCTGCGAAGGAACACTGAGAACCACGTAATACAAGGTGTTGGTGAGTGCTTTTAAGAACAGATTCTTATCCTTCGCGTCTAGTAGAAAGTTCACTACACCAGGAAGAGAAGAATGAAGTTCTACAAGGACGAACACCAAAAGAAAGAGAATGAACCAAGCCCAACTGTTCTTCACTTTCGTTTTTTTGAGATCGTAGAGCAACCAAGACCAAGAGACAGAGGCCACAAAAAAGGAGAGTATGGGATTTTCAAGGTCGAAAACGTTCAACATCACATAGACAAAGATTATAAGGAAATTTGCGAGAACGCTCACCACAGATTTTTTCTTTCGAATGAAATTCAAAATCAAAAGTACAATGGCACTGGCAACCGCAAGATGAAAGAACGTGTTCAAGACGGTGAAGATAAACGAGTATTTCGGTGGATAATCGAAGCGGAAGATTTCCACGTAGTTGTTAAAACCCGTGAAATAAGGATTCTTCATGTTTCGAAAGTCCCATTTGAAGAAACTCAAAACGAATGAAAAACCAACTGGCCAGAAAACGAACATTCCAAGGATCACGATAGAGGGAAGCAAAAAAAGATACGCTAAGACGGCCTCTCGTAGTTTGCTCGAGCGCTTCATATCTAACCCTCTCTTTCTCATGATCTTTTCACATTTCAGATTATACTATGCGGTATAATTCCTTGTGGAGAAACCATAGAAAAGGAGGGATCGCTGTGAAAAAATTTCTGGTGCTTCTCATGGTGATTTTGAGCGTCTTTGCGCTCGCAAAAGTGAAAGTTACTTTCTGGCACGCGATGGGAGGGGGTCACGGGAAGACACTACAAGAGATAGTGAACACGTTCAACGAACTACATCCCGATATCGAAGTTGAAGCGGTGTACGTCGGTAACTACGGTGCACTTTCTCAAAAGCTTCTTGCGGCTGCACAAGCGGGCGAACTTCCTACCATCTCCCAGGCTTACTCTAACTGGACTGCCAAGCTCATTCAAAGCGGAGTTGTTCAACCTTTGAACGAGTTCGTGAACGATCCTAAGATAGGCCTCACAAAGGAAGAATGGGAGGATATATTTGAACCTCTGAGAAAGAACTGTATGTGGGGAGACACCATATACGCTGTTCCTTTTAACAAGAGTCTTTACGTACTCTATTACAATGCAGATGCCTTTGCAATGTACGGCGTGGACGTTCCAAAGACGATTGATGAGCTCTACGAAGCCGCGAGACTCATGACGGAAGATCTTGACGGCGACGGCAAAACAGATCAGTACGGCTTCGGCTTCAGGACGACAGTTGACTTCTTCCAGATACTCCTCACTCTCAGAGGTGGATCCATCCTGAAGCAAGTTGATGGAAAATGGGTATCCAATATCGACAGCAAAGAAACAAGAGAAGTGCTCGCGTTTGTGAAGAAGATGGTGGACGATGGTATCGCGTACTATCAGGGCGGATACCTGGACGGGATCTTTGGACAGCAGAAGATTATGATGTACATAAGCACGATAGCCGGGAGACCCTACGTTGAGAAATCCACGAAAGGAAAATTCACTTGGAGCTGGGCACCCGTTCCCACGTGGGTGACAAATAAAGTACCCTTCGCCGGAACCGATATCATCATGTTCAACACGGCCTCTGAAGAAGAGAAGAAAGCAGCTTGGGAATTCATGAAGTACCTCATCTCACCAGAAGTCACCGCTTACTGGGCTATACATACCGGATACATACCCGTGAGAAGAAGCGCTCTTGAAACATCTATCTGGAAAGAAGCTGCAAAGTCTGACCCGCTGCTCGAGATCCCCTTGAAACAGATCGACAATGCCGTGTTCGATCCACAGATCGGGGTATGGTACGAGATCAGAACGGTGGTTGGAAACATGTTCTCCGACTTCGTGAACGGAAAAGTGGATATGGAAACGGCAATAAAGACGGCTGATCAGAAGATAAAAGAATATTTGAAGGAAGAATACGGTGAATGAGCGGGAGGTGTTCCTCCCGCTTTTCTTTTGTTTATTTTGTTTAAAGGTTTCTTAAGGAAACTATGAGATCATCAACTAGGAAAGGGATCGAAGATCCCTATAAATTTTTTTCATTCGGAGGTGAGCTGCGTGTTCCGTCTTAGGGAGATGGGAACGAACGTGAAAACGGAAGTGTTCGCCGGTATCGCCACTTTCCTCACCATGGCCTACATCGTTTTCGTTAATCCTTCCATTCTCGTTCAGGCAGTGGGAGTGGATGCCAGCAGTCCCCTCTATCAACAGTTTTTCGGTGCATTCATGGTAGCAACTATTTTGGGATCTGCCACCGCGACACTCGTGATGGCTCTTTTTGCAAACTATCCGTTCGCACTAGCACCAGGTATGGGATTGAACGCGTATTTCACCTACACGGTATGTCTGGGAATGGGAATCGATTGGAGAGTTGCGCTCGCAGCGGTGTTTGTTGAAGGTTTGATTTTCATCGGTTTGACTCTGGTCGGATTCAGAAAATTCGTGGCTGGAATCATTCCCGATTCTATAAAAGTGGCCATCTCCGCAGGAATAGGTTTCTTCATCGCTTTCATCGGTTTGAGGAGTGCGGGAATAGTTGTTTCCAACCCAGCTACGTCTGTTTCCCTGGGAGATCTCACAAACCCTGGAGTTATAGTAACTGTTGTAGGACTTCTCGTGATAGTGTCTCTCTACCACAGAAAGATCCCCGGAGCGGTAATGATAGGTATTCTGGTTGCCACACTCGTTGGAGCCCTCCCCGGAATAGGTGTTACGAAGTATCAAGGAATTGTAGGCCCGATTCCAGATATATCTCCCACTTTTATGAAACTCGATTTCTCCGGATTTTTGAACCTTGATTTTTGGATTGTGGTTCTCACATTCTTCTTCGTCGACTTCTTCGATACACTTGGCACCATCACAGGGCTTGCTCAGAGTGCTGGCTTCATGAAGAATGGAGAACTTCCGAGAGCAAACAGGGCATACCTTGCGGACGCTATAGGCACATCCGTAGGAGCCGTGTTTGGTACGTCAACAGTGACAACGTACATAGAAAGTGGAGCCGGAATAGCCGAAGGAGGAAGAACTGGCCTCACAGCACTCGTTGTAGCTCTCTGTATGCTTGCAATGCTCTTCTTTGCTCCCCTCGCCCAAACGGTACCTGGATACGCCACCGCTCCTGCTTTGATATTCGTTGGAGCTCTCATGATAGGAAATCTTGGAAAGGTGAAATGGGATGACATAACGGAAGCGCTCCCCGCCTTCATCACTGTTATAACAATGCCCCTCACTTACTCCATTGCCAACGGAATAGCTCTCGGTATCATTTCTTATGCATTGGTGAAATTTTTCAGTGGGAAATACAAAGAAGTTCACTGGTTCACTTGGATTCTTGCGTTAGCTTTCGCTCTGTGGCTTGCTTTCATAAGACATTGATATGCAAAGGTGTGTTATAATCAATCAGGGGTGATAACATGAAAAGACTCGTCGTTGTTTTATCTCTTTTGGTTTCAATTGTGATCTTCGCCGGTGCCATTGAGGAGATCAAAAGTAGAGGATATCTACTCGTGGGACTTTCTGCAGACTTTCCTCCATTCGAGTTCGTCGATGAGAACGGAAACATAGTGGGTTTCGATGTAGATCTTGCCAAAGAAATCGCAAGGAGACTCGGAGTTGAACTCAAAATCGTTGATATGACCTTCGATGGATTAATACCGAGTCTTCTGACGAAGAAAATTGATATGATCATCTCGGGGATGACAATCACTGAGGAAAGAAAGAAAGTGGTTGCTTTTTCTGATCCTTATTTCAACGCAGGACAGGTGATAGTCGTTCGAAAAGATAGTGATTTCCGACCGAAAACTTACGAAGATCTCATAGGAAAAACCGTAGCAGTTCAAATAGGTACCACCGGTGACATAGAAGTTTCGAAGTACGAAGGTATCAATGTAGTGAGATTCGACAAGTTCACCGATGCCTTCCTAGAGTTGAAAAGAGGCAGAGCAGATGCGGTTGTGTTGGATTCCGCTACAGCAAAGGCTTTTGTTGCGAAGAATCCGGATCTCATCATCTCCAGTGACGTACTTTCCAGTGAACAATACGGCATCGCCGTTAGAAAAGAAGACACTGATCTTTTGGAGTTCGTTAACAACGTTCTGAGAGAGCTGAAGAAGAGTCCTTACGATGTACTCATAGAGAAATGGTTCTCTGAATGATGGAGGAGTAGAGAATGCCAGAGTGGTTGAAAGTGATCGTGGACAATCTACCTCTTCTGCTGAAGGGTGCTCTTCGCACCCTTCAGCTTACTTCTTTGGCAGTTTCGATAGGACTTGCGATAGGAACTTTCGTTGGAATGGGAAGGCTTTCAAAATATAGAATAATACGGTATCCTTCTTCTGTGTACGTGGAGTTTATCAGAGGAACTCCACTCATGGTTCAACTCTTTCTCGTGTATTTCGGACTTCCAGAACTCGGCTTTGAGTTCGATAGATTCACCGCTGCGGTTGTCGCTCTCGGTGTGAACAGCGGTGCTTACGTTGCTGAAATCGTCAGAGCAGGCATACAGTCCGTCCCGAAAGGACAATACGAGGCGGCAAGGTCTCTTGGAATGTCTCATTTCCAAGCGATGGTTCATGTGATATTACCACAAGCATTCAGACACATTCTACCTGCCCTCGGAAACGAATTCATAGCACTTGCAAAAGACAGCTCACTCGCGATGGTGATAGGAACCGTTGAACTCATGAGAAGTGCTCAATACATTGTTAGCAGAACCTTCATGAGCTTTCCTATATACGGTGGCGTGGCTTTGATCTACTTTGCCATCACTTTCTCTGTCTCTAGACTCATGAAACTCGTGGAAGGATGGTTGAAGGTATGACAGTGTTGAAAGTAGAGAATCTACACAAGTTTTTTGGAAACCTTCACGTGCTCAAGGGTATAAATCTTGAAGTGAGAAAAGGTGAAGTGATCTCGATAATAGGGCCGAGCGGCAGCGGAAAAAGTACGTTGCTTCGCTGCATAAATTTGCTCGAAGAATACCAAAAAGGAAGAGTTTATTTCAAAGGAGAGCTCGTGAACCACAAGAACATAAACCGAATAAGAAGTTCAATAGGAATGGTCTTTCAGCAGTTCAATCTCTTTCCACACCTTTCTGTTTTGGACAACCTGATTCTCGCACCGGTTAAGGTTAAGAACATGCCAAAGGAGGAAGCCATAGAGAAGGCGAAAAAACTTCTTGAAAGAGTTGGCTTGATCGACAAAATAAAAGAAAAACCCGGAAATCTCTCGGGGGGTCAACAACAGAGAGTGGCGATAGCAAGGGCCCTCATGATGGATCCGGAACTCATGCTTTTCGACGAACCAACTTCTGCGTTGGATCCAGAACTTGTGAAAGAAGTGCTCGATGCGATAAAAGATCTCGCTCAAAGTGGTATGACGATGTTGATCGTAACACATGAAATGAGGTTCGCTCGAGATGTTTCAGATAAAGTCATATTCATGGACGAGGGAAAAATCGTGGAAAGTGGTCCACCAGAAAAGATTTTCTCTAATCCTGAGAACGAGAGGACACGGGAATTTCTTGCCCACTTTCTTTCAGTTTAAAATACTCCATTAAAATCTTCTTTGCAATTTGAGCGGCTGCACCGGAACCATATCCCCCGTGCTCCACCATCACAACGATGGCAACTTCAGGATCATCGGCCGGCGCGAAACCTACAAACCAAGAGTGAGGATCACCATCGTTGGTTTCCGCCGTACCTGTTTTTCCTGCTACTTTGTACGGAAAGTCCCTGAACACATGGTAAGCCGTTCCAGGATCCTCTTCCTCGTTTCCTTTGAAACTAGTCACATCCACCATGGCTTCTTTCAAAAAATCCCATATTTTGGGATCAACGTCGATTCGTGTCTCGATCTCTGGATTCACAGTTTTGGAACCTATCCTTTTCACCACGTGAGGTCTGTAAAAGATGCCTTTGTTCGCCACGAGTGAGACGAGTTTCAACATCTCTATGGGAGTAACCTCGAGGTAACCTTGCCCAATGGACATCAATATGGTATCACCAGGGTACCATTGCTCGCCGGTCTTGGAAATTTTCCATGTCGGGGATGGAAGAAGACCATTTCTCTCACCGGGAAGGTCTATCTTTGTTCTTTCAAAAATACCAAACCTTCTAGCGACTTCAACAAGTTTTTCAACACCTAGCTTGAGTCCCAATTGATAAAAATAAACATTGCATGATACCCTTATCGCCTTTCTGAGATCGGTTGGACCGTGTCCTTCCAATTTCCAATCCTTGTAAGTTGCTACCACCTTCCCTTTACTGTTTCTGTACTCAAAGACCCCATGACAATTGACATGTTCATTTGGATCCACTCCGTTCAAAAGGGCCGCTATGGCCCAAAGAATCTTGATTGAGGATCCCGGGTTGTACGCAGAAGATATCGTCCTGTTGATGAGAGGTGATGAGTAACTTCTCGAAAGTCTTTCCCATTCTCTTTTTGTGAGTCCATCGGAAAAGACCTGCGGATCGAACTTGGGTGAAGAGTCAAGTGCAATTATTTCGCCAGTTTTAACATTGGAGAGAATCACAGAACCGGGTTTTCCTACATCTTCTAAAGACTTTTCTGCAACTTTTTGTATTCTGGAATCGATGGTGAGAACGACATTTTCTCCAGGTTTTGGAGGACTCTTTATCACTTCAGAAGCAATCCTCCCGGAAGGTTCCACAAAAACCATCTTGACACCTTCCGATCCCCTTAGAAACTCGTTGTAAACTTTCTCAACACCGTAAGTACCTTCTCTATCCGCATTCACGTATCCAATTACATGCGGTGCGATCGGCCCGTACTTTCGTCTGTAGCCTACCGTGATTCTTATCCCTATCTTCGACAAAATCTCTGCTCTTGCCTTGTCCAAGCATACACTCTCTCCGCTTACAAGCTTAAATAGTTCATCGGAAGAGAGAAGCCCCGTTTTTTTCAATTTGTCGATGTCGTTTAACCACGGATCCAAGATGTAAACCGTCTCATCCTTAGCGAGCGCTTCCCCGTCACTGGAGAAAATAATCCCCCTCGGAGCTGGAACTTTAATGATCCTCGTCTGAAGGAGATCGATGTACCTTTTGTGCTCCTCATGTTCAAGAATCTGAATTTGAAAAGCTCTTATAATGATCAGAATGAAAGACAAAGCCATTAAAAGCAAAAAAAACCTGTTTTTCATTGTTTTGCCGCCCTCATCAGAAAGAAAACGCCGACAAGGGTTGATAGTATGAAAGGCACAACTTGAAATCCAGATACAAAGCAACCGATCATAACTAGGATAAAAGCAGGAACGAACAAAGACGAGAAATGATCTCTGAAAGCATCAAGAGCCAAAAAAACGATGAGGATGAAGATGTACCAGTATCCTGGTATCGCGAGAAATCTGATTAGAATCGTTAAGAAAAAAAGACCATTTTTCCTTTCATAAAAGGCAACACCGAGAAAAGCAGGAAAGAAGACAAGAAAGTCCTCGAAAACAAAATCCCACAGAATACTGAGAAAAGAAAGAATAAAAATCATTCAACCACCCCGATAATTGCCACTCGATCTGGAAGTTTCCTCTCCGCATCCAGAAGGAAGTACTCACCATCTCTTCCTGCGATGCTCCCTACAAAAAGGTAATCTTTCAAGATCACATTCCACTTTTCGTCCTCGAAAAAGACCTTCCAGCCTGTCACATCGATATCTTCTATCGTCGAAACTTTCGGTACCGATCCTCCCCTCAATATCCCAACAACGGAAGCTGAAGGTCCCTTTATCCTCACTCTTCCAACGAAGTTATCAGAAAAAACGGTTTCCACCTTCGAGAGGGGTCCCTTCGCTACAACGACACCGAGAAATCTTTTTTCCATGGGATCGATCACAAGAGTCCCTTCTCGCACTTCGCCTAGTATGTAGAAACAATCCTCTCCTCTTCCCGTAACGAAGAAGAGATTTCCTACACTTTCTAAACCCACGTACACATCTCCTGGATAGATTTCGTTCTTTAACCTTAAAGCGATTCCAACAGCCGACTCCCTCAATTTCAAAAAGGGATAGCTCATCCTATAAAAGAATGCGCGAAACTTTTCGGATACGTTAAACGTTTCATTCAGGAAAAATACGCTCAGAAACAGAAGGAAAAGAACGGCTCTTTTCATCACCCGGCACCCTGAAGCTTTTTCAAAATGTTGACCTTTTCGAGAACCATTCCGGCTCCCTTCGCCACAGC
Organism: Thermotoga sp. KOL6; assembly: GCF_002866025.1. NCBI lineage: Bacteria > Thermotogati > Thermotogota > Thermotogae > Thermotogales > Thermotogaceae > Thermotoga > Thermotoga sp. KOL6. Next base: position 389,025 of record NZ_LNDE01000002.1, on the reverse strand, counting down.
GGTGAGGGGTTCCTCAGCTCTGATCACACTGATACCTGTTTCCTTTTGAAGAAGGGTGTCTAAACCTCTCAGGAGGGAACCTCCCCCCGTGAGAAAAATTCCTCTTTCTATGATGTCGGACACGAGCTCGGGAGGTGTTTTCTCCAAGGTGGACCTCACACTTTCAACGATAGTAACAACCACGCCTTTCAATGCCTCTCTTACCTCACCGCCTTTCAAGGTGAGTTTTCTAGGAAGACCTGTGGAGAGATCTATACCAGAAACGGTCGTTTCCAACTCGTCGTTTTCTTTTGAGGGATAAACGTTCCCTATCTCTATCTTCACTCGCTCAGCAGTTCGTTCACCGATCGCTACTCTATAGGTTTCTCTGACATACTGCATGATGGCTTCGTCCATTTCATCGCCAGCTATACGCACCGATTCCCAAGTAACGATACTCCCAAGTGAAATAACAGCCACCTCTGTCGTTCCACCACCTATGTCCACCACCATGTTACCGGACGGCTCCTCTACATTGAGATTTGATCCTATCGCCGCCGCCATAGGTTCCTCTATCAGAAACACTTTGCTTGCACCCGCCTCGAGCCCCGCATCGAGGATGGCCCTTCTCTCCACATCTGTGATGCCTATTGGAACACCTATCACCACACGTGGTTTGAAGAAGTTCAACCCGTTTTTTGTTTTACTTATGAAGTATCTGAGCATCACAAGCGCAACGGTGTAATCGGCTATCACCCCATCTTTCATAGGCCTTATGGCCTTTATCGAGGCCGGAGTCTTCCCAAGCATTTTCTTGGCTTCTATACCAACTTTCAATATTTCTCCTGTGTTTGAATCTATGGCTATCACGGAAGGTTCGTTCACCACGATTCCTTTCCCCTTGAGAAAAACAAGGGTGTTTGCCGTTCCGAGATCGATACCTATGTCCTTTCTCAACACTCTCTTCACCTCTCAGCTTTCTTTTCTCAACAAAAACTCCCTTAACGTTCATTCTTAACTATATCATAAACTCGAAACGAATTCACTTCGAGTTTTCGCCGAATTCCCTGTTCAATGCTTTTATTTCATCATCTGATAGAATTTCTAATATACGGAGGTGAAAATTTTGGAAAAGGTTTACGTGGTCGGGCACAAAAATCCAGACACAGACAGTGTATGTTCGGCAATAGGGTATGCCTATTACAAAAACGAACTCGAAAAAAGCAAGACCTTTATTCCAGCAAGAGCTGGAGAGTTGACGAACGAATCTTTGTTTGTACTCAACTACTTCAAAATAAAACCCCCTATCCACCTTGAAACTTTAGAACCTACAGTTGAAGACCTCGAGCTGAAAGATCCTATCTTTGTTTCTTCGGACACACCTGTTTACGACGTCGCGATACTCATGGAAAGCAAGGGTATAAAAAACGTTCCTGTAGTCTCCAAAAGCAGAATGATCGGTGTTGTTACTGAAAGTAATCTCGCACGTGTTTACGTGAGACGACTGAAAATAGAACCTCTCGTTATACACCCGGTTTCTTTCGATCAGCTGGTCAGAGTCCTGAAAGCAGAGGTTGTATGCGATTATTTGAAGGAAAAGATCGTAGCCGGGAAGGTTCACATAGCAGTTGATGCGCTTCACGTGCTCCTGGGCAAGGTAGAAATAGGTGACGTCGTGATAGTCGGTGACAACGAACCAGCTCAGATAGCACTTCTAGAAAAGGGAGCAAAGCTCATGATAATTGTAAACAACGCACCAATATCCAACAGGGTTCTGGAGATTGCGAAAGAAAAGAACGCAGCGGTCCTCCGTGTGGGATTCGATGCTTTCGGCGCGTCGAAACTCATAAATCTTTCGCTGCCGGTGACACTCGTGATGAGTAAGAAATTTCCAACGGTAACAAAAAAAGACACCCTCGAAGATGTGAAAGAAATCGTTTTTACCTCCAAGTTACGTGCGGCCTTCGTGGAAGACGAAAAAGGAAAACTCCTCGGTGTTATAACGAGAACCGATCTGATGAAAGACATCAAGAAAAAAGTGATTCTCGTGGATCACAATGAAATCACACAAGCTCCGGATGGAGTGGAAAAGGCAGAGATCTTAGAAATCATAGATCATCACAGACTCGGAGGTCTAAGCACTCTGAACCCTGTTTTCTTTTACAACGAACCTGTGGGAAGCACCTCTACGATCGTATCGGAGTTCGCGTTGAGAGACGATGTGAAGTTAGAACGAGAAATAGCAGGAATACTTCTTGCGGGTATCGTCTCCGACACTTTGTTTTTCAAGCTCTCAACAACCACACCAAAAGATAAGAGCATGGCTCAGTTCCTTGCCAAAGTGGCCAAACTCGATCTTGAGAAGTTTGCCAAGAGGGTGTTGAAGGAGGGAATGAGAATACCAGAGAATGTGGATCCAGTCTCTCTTCTGAAGCGAGACGTGAAAATCTACGAAATGGAAGACGAATCTTTTGCTGTTTCGCAGGTCATGACCTCAGATTTCTCCTCTCTGCTGAAAGAAAAAGAAAAGTTCTCAAACGCCTTGAAATCTTTAAGGGGAGAGTTGGGTGTGAATCATTTCTTCGTCCTCTTTACCAACCCAATTGAGGAAGCTAGTTTGGTCATGGTTGAAGGAGATCAAAAGATCGTGGAGAAAGCTTTCGATGTAGAAAAGAAAGATGGAATGTTTCTTCTGAAGAACGTTATGTCCAGAAAGAAGGATTTTGTTCCAAGAATCGGAGAAATCCTGAGAAGGGAGAGAAGGTGATTTGTACAGATTTCTTGCCTGGCTCGTCGTTGTGTTTTGGGGAATTTCTTTCCTCGCAACGAAAGTGGTTGTTCAAAGTCTGAATCCATTTTTCGCTGGATTTATGAGGTTTTTACTAGCTTTTCTTTTTCTTGTAGTCATCTCCAGAGGAAAAGTGAAGTTGCTCAACAGGGACGTTATGTTGGCAGGGTTTTGGGGTGTCTTCAGTTACTTCGCTTTCGAAAATTCCGCTCTCATGTTTACAGAACCGACCAATGCTTCCATCATCGTTTCATCGGCTCCCATTTTCTTTCTACTCTTCTCACATCTTATTCAAAAAAAGCGAACCACCACTGGAATGTATCTCGGTGTATCTCTCTCCTTCGTGGGAGTTTCTCTCGTAATTCTGAACGGACGTTTCGTACTGAAGTTGAATCCAATAGGAGATCTGCTCGCCTTCGGAGCCGCTCTGTCGTGGGTTCTCTATACTCATCATGTGGAGAGAATCAAAACCCTTGGTTTATCTGAGAACGCAGGGATCATGCTTTGGGGAATGCTCTTCTTTTTACCGTTCTCCGTAGGGAAATTTGGACAACTGAGCGATGTACGAATCCCCGTCTGGATATCCCTTTTCTACCTCGGCCTCATTTGTTCAGGAATTGCCTATTTCCTCTGGAATAAGGCGATAGAGAAATTGGGAAGTAGAGAGACAACCAACATGATATACTACATACCAGTTGTTACAGCCGTCGTTGAGCATCTGGTGAAGCTGAAGTTACCATCTATTCTTTTGATAGGGGGAGTAGTCTTGGTAGTGTTGGGACTATCCATCTTTGAAAGGGAGGGAAAGCATGAAGTTGAGAATCGCTCTGATAGGTTGCGGAAGAATTGCTCTGAAGAAACATGTTCCCGCATTGATTGAGATGAAGGATATTTTCGAAACAGTTGCAGTTTGTGATATTGTCAGAGAAAAGGCACAGAATGCGGCTTCACAATTCGAAAGGGCGAATTTGAAGAAACCGGAAGTGTTTACGAATTACAAAGAAATACTCAAGAGAGACGATGTAGATGTTGTCTCCATAGCAACGGAAAGTGGAAAACATTATCAACTCACGATGGAAGCACTTATGTCTGGCAAACATGTTCTTGTGGAAAAGCCCATGGCACTTTCTACGAAACACATGAACGAAATGATACAACTCTCAAAGGAAAAAAATCTCAAGCTTGGTGTGTTTTTTCAAAATAGATTCAATCCTCCCATCCAAGAGTTAAGGAAGAAACTCGATTCCGGAGATTTCGGAAGGATATTCTACGCATCCGTTGCGGTGAGATGGAATAGAAACGAAGAGTATTACAAGCAAGCGAGTTGGAGAGGAACATGGGAAATGGATGGCGGGGTTTTGATGAATCAATCCACGCATGCAATAGATCTGCTTCAGTGGTTCCTCGGCGGAGAGATAGAAGAGATATACGGACACATCGCAAACACGAATCATCCTTACATAGAAGCCGAAGATACAGGATTCGCGATCGTGAAATTCAAGAGTGGGAAGACTGGGTTGGTTGAAGCTACGAGCAACGTGTTTCCAAGAAATCTCGAAGAGACTCTTGCTGTATTCGGTGAAAAAGGAACAGCTGTTGTTGGGGGACTTGCTGTCAACAGAATACTCACCTGGAGATTCGAAGGGGAAGAAAGTCATCCGTTCATGAATCTACCGGATCCGGATACCGTTTACGGTGACAGTCACAAGTACGTGTACAAAGATTTTTATGAGGCGATTTTGAAAGATAGGAAACCCTACATCTCTGGTGAAGACGGTAAGAAAGCAGTGGAGATCGTTCTCGGTATATACAAATCGTTTTTGGAGGGGAGGCCTGTGAAATATCCATTTGATTTTTCAACGGAAGAGATGAAGGGAGTAAAATGGCGATGAGATGGAAAGCTGTTTATTTCATTCTTTTGTTCAACTTCTTCATCTTTATCATGATGACTCTGTCCGGCGTTTTTTCCACAAGAGACTCTATTTTGCAGATGCTTTTGTTTCTTAGGTATGGCGCTCAATACGGTCCTAGAGTAGACGCTGGTGACTGGTTTCGTTTGATCACTGCCCTCTTCGTTCATGGGGGCCTACTACATATTCTTTTCAATTCTTATGCATTGTACTACTTCGGTTTGATCGTGGAAGACATATACGGAACAGAGAAGCTCCTCTTCAGTTACTTTCTCACCGGAGTGATTGGGAACGTGGCGACCCACATCTTTTACCATGATACCATCTCTGTGGGTGCAAGTGGAGCTATTTTTGGACTCATCGGTGTGTTGTTTGCTGCTGGCTTTAGAAAAGATACTCCTTTCTTCATGAAACCCGTGACCGGAATGTCTCTTCTCCCCATCATTCTGATAAACGTTATCTACGGGTTTCTACCAGGTACCAACATCAACAACGCAGCACATTTGGGTGGTTTCCTCTCTGGAATGCTCCTCGGATACACAATAAAGCCCTTCTCCTGGAAGAGAAGGGCTCTGTGGAAAATCGTGGCCATAGGGGTGATAATCTTCGTTGTGATTTCTTACATTTTCTTGATAAGGCAAATCCCTGAAATTGATGCAGCAATAAGGAGATTCAAAGCAGGATGATCTTTTCTCTATTTTCCTTCACATCTTTCGTTATGTTTTTGGTATCGAAAACGACCGGTGCATGTTTTACAACGAAATCGTAATCCACTCCGTTTTTATGCGCCGTTGTTATAACAACTATGTCCACGTTTTTCAAATAGTCTTCTGAAAGAGTGATTCTCTTGTGAATCGTGTCTCCCCTTTTCACTTCCGGAACGTATGGATCGAAAAATTCAACGATCGCTTTCTTCCTCTCGAGATGATCCCAGACCTTGAGAGCAGGGGATTCTCTGGTGTCGGCAACATCGCCCTTGTAAGCCACTCCGAGGAGAAGCACTCTCGAACCGTTCAGAGGTTTTTTCATATCGTTCAATATATCTTGAACCCTTGTAACCACGTATTCTGGCATGATGTCGTTTATCTTACCCGCCATTTCGACAAGATCGAATCTCACGTCGTATTCCTTCGCCTTGTAAACTAAGTAGAATGGATCTATGGGAATGCAGTGCCCTCCCACACCGGGTCCAGGGTAGAAAGGCATGAAGCCGAAAGGTTTCGTAGCAGCTGCTTCTATCACTTCCCATATGTTTATTCCCATCCTTCTTGCAAGAATGGCCATCTCGTTTATGAGAGAGATATTCACCAATCTGAAGGTGTTTTCTAAAACCTTAGACATCTCGGCTTCTTTCGGCGATGAAACGGTGTACACAGGTGCTTCAAGAACGCTTTCGTAAAGAATACGAGCAAGCTCCGTACATTTCTTTGTCACTCCTCCCACAACCTTGGGTGTGTTCTTCGTTTTGTAAATTTTGTTTCCAGGATCTACCCTTTCCGGACTGAACGCAAGATAAAAATCTTCTCCCACTTTGAACCCCGTGGATTCCAAGATGGGAAGGATCACTTCTTCGGTCGTTCCTGGATACGTAGTACTTTCCAAAACGACAAGCATTTCCTTGTGAAGGTACCTTGCAATCTCCTTGGCTGTGCTTATCACATAAGAAAGGTCGGGTTCTTTGTGTTTTCCGAGTGGTGTAGGAACACAAATGGTGGCGACATCACAATTTTTAAGTTCTGAAAAATCTGTGGTAGCCCTTATCATTCCTTTTTCAACGAGATCTTTGAGTTCTTCATCGACCACGTCTCCTATGTAGTTTATACCCTGATTAACCATATCAACTCTCTTCTTTTGAATATCGAATCCGATCACTTTGTAACCGGCTTTCGCCTTTTCAACAGCCAATGGAAGCCCGACGTATCCTAATCCTATGACACCCACCACTGCTGTCTTATTCAAAAGTTTTTCTTTCAGCACAACCTTTTCCTCCCTTCATCGAATATTGTTTTTTTCAGCTCTCTCTTGTTCTTTTTTTGGAAAAATTTTACCCACTCTATCACTTCATCTTCAGACGAGTGGGCAATCGTGTATTGAACCACGGACTCTCGAAGACTTTCAAAATCCACTCTGAAACCTTTGAGAAGGTTTCTCAAGAACTTCTCTTTCCTTCTTAACTCGTCAAACGATTCCATCTTTCTAGTTTCGAATTCTGTACCAGGTTTAGGGATAAGAGGATTGAAACTCATGTGAACTTCTTTGTATCCCATCTCAAAAGCCATGTCTCCTATCTTTCTGACCGCCCTCAGATCTTCCTCAGTTTCTTCAACAAGCCCGTATATGAAGTACATCTTTATTCTACCAAACCCAACGTTTCTGGCTATCTTCAAGGCGTTTTCGATCTGCTGGTCAGATATGTCTTTCTTCAGAATGTCACGGATTCTCCGAGAACCAGATTCCGGAGCTATGGTGAAGGATTCCTGACCGGAACTTTTCAATACCCTCAAGAGTCTCTCTGAAAGTCTATCTAATCTCAAAGAAGAAACAGAAATCTTCAATCCGTATTTTTCCACTATATTCAGTAAATCTTCGAGCCAAGGATAATCCGTAACTGTAGCACTTATGAGTCCATATTCGTCATACGAAAGGGATCTAACCAGTCTCTCGAAGTTATCAGGAGTTACAAAACGAGCTGGTTTCAAGTTTCTTCCGAAAACGCAGAAGGCACACCTTCTTATACAACCCCTCCCGATCTCAACGAGCAGTTTCCTGGGAAAAACCCCCACTTGCGGCGCCACACTCGCGTGAGGAAGAAAATCGTTCAGGTTCACACCGCCCGCCACTTCTGAATGAGATTTTGAAAGAGGAGGAACGTTCATAGATGGTATCTTGGAGAGATATTCTAAGGCACTCCTTTTCGATCTCTTTGTGAGAGCCTCCAAGAAATCCATCAGATACTTCTCAAGCTCGCCGAAATACACGGCATCTACCACTGGAAGGAGAAACCTTTCGTTCAGATAAGTAACCGCACCTCCCGCTATTACGAGGGGGTGATGATCCTCTCTTTCTTGCCACAAAAGAGGAATCCCTTTTCTTTTCAATATGTCAAGTAGATTCAGAAAATCGTTTTCGAAACTCACAGAAAAGAGCCAGATTGGAAATTCGTCGATAGGAGTTTGAGATTCAAGGGAATAGAACTTCTCGAAAGATTCATCGTAGAAAAATCTTTCACATCTTATACGTGGATGCGAATTGAGAAGTCTTTGAACGTGATGAAAAGCAAGGCCAGAAACGGCAACTTCGTAACTGTTGGGAACAACAAGGGCGACACGAATGTCGCCCTCTAATCTCATCTTTTCAACCTTTGTTTCCTTTCTTCCGAATCTTAAAACTTTTTCATATTCCAAAAAATCTTGGGGCCTTCTCGGTTTTCTCAAGAGTCACCCTCCGCAGATAACTCTGGGAAACGATTGCTCTGACGAATTCGGCTTCCATTACTTTTTCATCGCCACTCATGACAAGACCACGAAACTTCACTCTGTTTCCCACAACTCCAACTACCCTCACACCGACTGCCACCCTCGTTCCCGTTGGTACGGCTTTCACGTGTCTCACACAACTTTCCACAACAACAGTGGTATAGTCGTCCGGAATGTACTTGCTCAAAAGTTCGTAAGCCAATTTGTGAACTACTCCCATCAAAGCAGAGGTGGAAACAAGATGAAGGTCAAGCATTCTGACATCCTCATTCCACGCCATTGTCTCATCGAGAGCCACATCTTCCGTGAGCCTTTTCCCTTCAAGAAAATCAAAATTCATCATTCCACCACCTTTTCGAGCTCTTCAGAAAGAATCTTCCTCAGTTCCTCACCTTCTATTGTTTCCTTTTCCAAAAGAATTTCCACGATGTTGTCGAGTTGTTTCCTGTACTTTCGTATAATTTCTTTTGCCCTTTCATAGCAATTCGTAACGATCTTTTTTACCTCTTCGTCTATCTTGCTTGCCACTTCTTCACTGTAGTTTCTGAGTCTCGTGATCTCTTTCCCCAAGAAGACTTCTTGTTCTTCCTTTCCCCACGCGAGTGGCCCCAACTCTTCGCTCATTCCAAGCTGACACACCATGTTCCTAGCAATCTCTGTTGCTCTTTCTATGTCGTTAGCTGCGCCACTTGTCACGTCTCCAAACACCACTTCCTCCGCAGCCCTTCCACCCAACAGAGCGGCGAGTTGATCCATGAGTTCGCTTTTTGTGACAAGATATTTATCCTCTTCAGGAAGATGAAGTGTGTATCCAAGTGCTTTGTACCCCCTTGGTATGATGGAGATCCTATGAACGGGTTCGCCGTTAGGAACCACCGTTGAAACGAGAGCATGTCCAGCTTCATGATAGGCGATGATACGTTTTTCTTTTGGACTAATGAGCCTTGATTTTCTCGCAGGTCCTGCTATCACTCTGTCTATGGCCTCTTCGAAATCGTCCATCGTGATTTTGTCCCTTCCTTCCCTTGCAGCAAGAAGAGCGGCCTCGTTGACGAGGTTCTCGAGATCCGCCCCAACGAAACCAGGTGTTCTCTTCGCTATTATCTCAAGATCAACGTCCTCTGCGAGAGGTTTATTCCTCGTGTGAATCTCTAAAATCTTTTTTCTTCCACGCATATCAGGGGGATCTACGACGACTTTCTTGTCGAACCTTCCAGGTCTCAAAAGCGCAGGATCGAGTATGTCGGGTCTGTTCGTTGCAGCCATGACTATTATTCCCTCTTTTGAATCGAAACCATCCATTTCAACAAGTAGTTGGTTCAATGTCTGCTCTCTTTCGTCGTGACCGCCTCCAAGGCCAGCACCCCTGTGCCTTCCAACGGCGTCTATCTCATCAATGAAAACAATACAAGGAGCGTTCGCTTTTGCTTGAGCGAAGAGGTCCCTCACTCTCGCTGCTCCAACACCAACGAAGAGTTCCACGAAATCGGAACCACTAATGTGGAAGAATGGTACGTTGGCTTCACCCGCAACGGCTCTCGCGAGTAATGTTTTACCGGTACCGGGAGGCCCAACAAGGAGTATTCCTTTTGGCATTCTAGCACCTATCTTGTTGAATTTCGACGGATCTTTCAGAAATTCCACCACTTCTTTCAGCTCTTCGATCGCTTCGTCTGCTCCTCCCACGTCGTTGAAGGTTACTCTCTTTTTCCCGGATGGCTTGTACATCGTCGCCCTACTCTTTGTGAACGTGAACGCCTGATTGTTTCTACCAGAAAGACTTCTCATGATGAACAACCAAACAACTATGAACAAAATCGTTGGAATGAGAGTACCGAGAACGTTTATCCAGAACGAACTACTTCCACTTCTTTCACCAGAGACTTTGATGCCCTTTGAGACGAGTTTTTCTATGAGCTGCGAGTCGTTAACTGCCCACGGAGCATCGACTTCGTACAATCTTCCATCTTTGGTGGTGACCTTGAGAACACCGTCGTCCCTGATCGTCACTTCTGATATCATACTTCTCTCATCTTCTACCATTTGAATGAAGCTCGTGTAACTCAGTTTAGAAACAGGTGAACTTTCTATGTAGAAGAATCTTGCAAGCCAAAACAACGAGATTATTATGATGATTGTGAACAGCAAATTCCATATACTAGATCTGTTCAAAACTCGTACCTCCTTTCACATAGCCAACAGGGGCTTCTAAAAGTTTTACCTTCAAGTCTTTTGGAAATAGATCGGAAGATCCGATACCAGGTATCCAAAGAACCTCATCTTTTTTGTCGACAATAAGCGGTACCCTATCTCTGTAAAACGTCGGTACTCTCTTTTCAATGAAGAGGTCTTTCACTTTCTTCTGCGTGCCATTGATTATTATTCTATCACCTCTTCTTCTGTTTCTGAACCAAAGAGTAACCTTTTCACTCGGAAGTTCTACCTTTATTTTAAACCCTTGGATCTCAAAAACCCCATTTTCCAATTCGATCTTGTACGTGTCTTTGAACAGAGTTTTCCCTACCGCTACATATCCAAACGACCTTTCAATGAACACATCTCGCCAAAGTTCGGTTCTCTTCGATTTCAAGGTTTCAACAAGTTTTTCATAATCGGGAGTCTTTTCAAAAAGCTTCTTTATCACCCACCTTGTGACTTCCAAAAAGAAAAAGGTGTTCTCCGGTTCTTCAAAAACGGCAAAGTCTTGATAGTAACGAACATTTTCATCGATGAATTTTCTCACAGATTCTTCAACAAATTCTCGCAACATGAAAGTAATGGAAACCAGTCTATAGACAGCATCCTCAAGGTTAGGGTTCAGTTCCTTCAAAAGTGGAACAATCTTATGTCTTATGAAGTTCCGTGTGTATTTCGTGTCATAATTGGTTTCATCGATGACAAAAGGAATACCGTGTTCTCGAGCGTATTCCTCTATTTCGTCCCTTTTGAAAACGAGAAAAGGCCGGATGAATATCCCTCTTTTTGGAGGAATACAAGCGAGACCTAAAGGCCCCGTTCCCCTTATCATTCTGTGAAGAACTGTTTCAACCAAATCGTTCTTGTGATGTGCGAGAACAATTTTCGTAGCCTTGAACTTCTTCGCCGTTTCTTCTAGAAACTCGTACCTCACTTCTCTTGCTACTTCCTCGAGTGTCTTACCCGAACCCTTCCAAAGAGCAGGAACATCAACAACGCCCACTTCCAAAGGAACATTCCATTGACCACAAATCTTCTCCACAAATCTTCTGTCCCTTTCAGAATTCTTTCTGATTTTATGATCTAGGTGAGCCGCCATTATCTCAATCTTCAGGAGGGAGGAGAATTTCTTCAAAATATAGAGGAGGGTCATGGAATCCAATCCACCGGAGACTGCAACGAGCAATTTATCTCTTTCTTCTGCCAATCGTTCTTTTTTGATGAAATCTAGAAATTTCTCTTCAAATCCTTCGGAAATGTTTCACACCCCTTTATAAAAAACAATGGAGCCAGCGGTGGGACTCGAACCCACAACCTGCGCATTACGAATGCGCCGCTCTGCCGGTTGAGCTACGCTGGCATCCTCCTGTCTACTATTTTACCAGCTGAAGGGAGATTTTCAAGATATCGGGTATAATATCAGAAAAAACGAGGGAGGAGAAGAGATGAAGGTATCTATAATAGGCGTGGGAAACATGGGAACTATTTTCGCAGAAAAACTCTCCGAAGAAGCAGATAAATTGATCCTTGTCGAAAAGGATTTGAAAAAAGTTTCGAAATTCAAAACTTCTCCTTTCGAATTAGGAGACATAGAGAAGGCAAAGAAGTCGGACGTCATCATCGTTGCTGTAAAACCTCAGAACGTTCGTGAAGTTCTGAGAGATCTAGAAGGCTTCGCCGGAATACTAATTTCGATCGTTGCTGGTTTGAAAATATCGGAAATCGAGGAATACGGTATCAAGAAAATTGTAAGGGTGATGCCAAACGTCGCCGTGAGAGTGAGCGCGGGAGTGCTAGCTGTGAGCTTCAGTGAAGAACTCAGCAAGGAAGAAAAAGAGAAAGTGAAAAAAATGTTGTCGAAACTGGGATTTGTTTTAGAAATAGAGGAAAACTTGTTCCCGGCTATCACCGCTCTCACCGGAAGTGGGCCAGCTTTCATCTTTGTACTCCTGGAATCTTTTATCGACGCCGCTGTGAAAATGGGAATACCGTTCGAAAAGGCCAAAAAACTCGTCTATAAATTATTCGAAGGATCTGTAAAATTGGTCTCCGAAACGGATGAACATCCTGCCGTGTGGAAACACCGAGTCACTTCCCCAGCAGGTACGACCATAGAAGGAATAGTTACTATGGAAAGACTTGCCGTAAGAGGTGGGATGATCGAGACCCTTCTTTCTTCTCACAGAAAGGCTTGTGAACTGGAGGGAAACTGAATGTTTCCACAGAGAGTGAGAATAAAAAACGGGAATCTACTTCTGATAAGAGAAGCGAACGTGTGGGATGCAAGAAGACTCGTTGATTATATGAAAGAAGTCACATCAGAGACGGACTTCCTGATAACATCTCCCGAAGAAGTTTTCGATGTTTCCACCGAAAAAAGGTACATAAGGATGTACAAGAACGATGCAAGAAAGCTCATGCTCGTCGGTGAGATTAACAGAGAAATCGTTTCTGTTCTGAGTTTCAATGGATTCGGAAGGAAAAGAACAAAACACGTTGGTGAGTTCGGAATAAGTGTGAAGAAAAGGTACTGGGGTTTAGGCATAGGCAGTGCCATGATAAAGAGTCTCATAGATTGGGCGAAGCAGAATGATTTCAAAAGAATACAATTGGAAGTTTTGAAATCAAACGAAAGGGCGATAAGCCTTTACAAAAAGTTTGGTTTCGAAGTCGAAGGGATGAAGAAGAAAGCCGTTCTCAAAGACGACGGCTCTTTCGAAGATATTCTCATTATGGCGCTTCTCCTTGATTAAAAAAGGGAGAACTGTTCCGTTTCGGGAAGATCCTTCAAAACACCGAGCTTTTTCATCAGTTCTATATGACTCTTGTTCACCTTCGTTCTTCGCATGAGATCCTCGATCGACGTGAACGGTTTTTCTTCGCGCGCCTTGACAATGGATTCTGCCACACTGTCACCCAAACCTGGCAATTTGTTGAAGGGGATTCTCAGCGCGTTTCCTTCGATTAGAAAAAGCTTCGCATCGGATTTGAATATGTCCGGTGAAAGGAAAGAGTATCCTCTCAGCATCATTTCGAGGGCAACTTCTAGAACGCTCTCTTCGTTTTTCTTCTGGGCATCTTTTCCCATCAATGCTTTCAACTCTTTTAGTCGCCTTTTAATAGCTTCTTCCCCTTCCAGTACGAGAGTTGGATCGAACTGATCACCCTTTATAGAGAAGTACGCCGCATAGAATTGGAGTGGATGATGAACTTTGAAGTAAGCGATTCTGAAAGCCATGCTGACGTACGCCACTGCATGAGCCTTTGGGAACAGATATTTGATTCGCTTACAGGATTCTATAAACCACTCGGGAACTCTCAGCTTCCTCATCTCACTTTCCATCTCTTCGGTGATACCCTTACCTTTTCTGACGCTCTCCATTATTTTGAAGGCAAGTGATGGTTCCATACCTTTGTGTATCAAAAAGTTCATAATGTCGTCGCGACACGATATAACATCCGAGAGTTTCGCGTACCCCATGTTTATCCAATCTCTCGCGTTGTTGAGCCAGACGTCTGTACCGTGGGAAAGACCCGATATCCTCACAAGTTCAGCGAAACTTTTTGGTCTCGTTTCAACCAACATGCCCCTCACAAATTCTGTTCCGAATTCCGGTATTCCATAAGTACCTACATCACTTCCCAATTCCTCCGGATCGACACCGAGAGGTTTTACCGAACTGAAGATAGCGAGAGTATCTGGATCGTCCATGGGAATGGTCATAGGATCTATACCTGTGAGATCCTTCAACATCTTTATGAAGGTAGGATCGTCGTGACCAAGGGCATCGATCTTTACCAAGTCATCGTGTATCGTTTCGTAGGCAAAGTGGGTGGTAAACACTCCTGAGGATTTATCATTCGCTGGATACTGTATTGGGGTGAAATCGTAAACTTCCTTATCCTTCGGAATGATCATGAGTCCACCTGGATGTTGACCTGTCGTTCTTTTCACACCAGTGATCATGGAAACGAGACGTTCCATCTCCGCTTTTCTCAACTTCTTTCCTGTTTTTTCTTCGTAACTCTTCACGTAACCAATCGCACTTCTTTCCGCTATAGTGTTTATCGTACCGGCTCTGTACACGTGATCCTTCCCGAAAAGCTCTTCCACAAAACGATGCGCGCGTTCTTGATATTCACCAGAAAAGTTCAAATCTATGTCGGGTACTTTGTCGCCTTCGAATCCCATGAAGGTCTCGAAGGGAATGTCGTGACCATCTTTTTTCAAGGGAGATCCACACTTTGGACAACTTTTGTCGGGAAGATCGTATCCCGCTCCATACTGTTCATCCTCTACCACCTCGAAATATTTACACTCGGGGCATCTGTAATGCGGTGGTAAGGGATTCACTTCCGTTATTCCAAGAAGATGCGCAACGAGTGAAGATCCAACAGATCCCCTCGAACCTACTACATATCCATCACTCATGGATTTCTGAACCAATTCCTGGGCGATCAGGTATAAAACAGCATAACCGTGATTTATTATCGCGTTCAACTCTTTTTCTATCCGCTTTTGAACAATTTCAGGAAGCGGATCACCGTAAAGTTCGTGTGCCCTCTTCACGGTGAGATCCTTCACGATTTTATCCGCATTCTCTATGACAGGAGGATGTAGCTTTTTCTCAAGGGGTTGTATTTCTTCTATCATTTCCGCTATCTTGTTCGTGTTTTCTATCACCACTTCTTTTGCTATCTCTTCGTCTTCGAAGATCTCTAAAGCTTTTTCTAACATCTCTTCTGTCGTTCTGAGATACAATGCTGGTTGATTTTCAAAATTCCTGTTCCCTTGGGGTGCAAGAAGAGCGGAACGTCCTTTGGCGTCTTCAGGATCCAAAAAATGAACATCACCTGTCATTACAACAGGCTTGTTCAATTTTTTTGCAATCTTATAGAGTTTTCTATAGACTTCTTTCAACCTTTCTCTATCAACTTCCTCCTCGTTATCTCCGATGACGTCAAGAGGCATAATCTCGATGTAATCGTAGAACTTTGCTATTTCTTCAAGTTCAGAATCACTCGCTCCTTCGAGAGCAGCTCTTGCAAGCTCTCCAGAGATACAGGCGCTTCCCACAATCAATCCCTCTCGTTTTTCTATGAGTTCACTTTTCAAGATCCTTGGAACACCGTAGAAATACTTCGTATAAGAATCAGAAACTAGCTTGTAAAGGTTTTTGAGCCCTACTCTGTTTTGGACGAGAATGGTACAGTGATAAGGTTTTTGAGCTGTGTGGTCAACGGAATCCTTCAGTTTTTCCATGTCCATTAACTTGTTGATACCCATTTTTTCCATCATTTCCATAAACCTGAGAAAAACCTTTGCCGTGACTCTCGCATCGTCCAAAGCCCTGTGATGTTGAAAAGGACCGAGTCCCAATTTTTTCACGACAGAATCTAGAGAATAGCTCTTCAACTTCAAAAGCGATTTCGACAAAGCGAGTGTGTCTATATAAGGTTTCTCCCAATCCTTTCCTAACACTTTCTTGATCCAAAGCCTCAAGAAACGATAATCGAAATTCGCATTGTGTGCAACGATCACAGATCCTTCAAGAAATTCTAAGAATTCTGGCAAAACTTCTTCAATGTTCCGTTGTCCTTCAAGCATCTCCTGAGTAATTCCAGTGATCTCTGAACTTTTTTTGGAAATCTCTTTGGATGGTTTTATGAGAGTGTGATATTCATCTACAATTTTTCTATTTTCAATCTTCACTGCTCCTATTTCTATAATTTCATCTACCAAAGGATCCAATCCCGTTGTCTCGAAATCCAAAACGACAAAAACGGTATCCTTGAATGAAGCATCCCCCGAGAAATTTTTCAAAACCGGTTCCACATCACTCACAAGATAAGCTTCTATCCCAAAAATAGGTTTTATTCCCACTTCTTTTGCAGCATCGTAGAAATAAGGAATGGCTTGAACGTTTCCATGGTCCGTTAGAGCAACAGCAGAGAATCCCCAATCTTTTGCTCTTTTCACGTATTCTTTCACATCCATTATTGCATCTTGATCGCTGAACTTAGTGTGTGCATGGAGCTCCACTCTCTTCATAGGCGAGTTATCGATTCTTTTCTCCTCCGGAAGCTTTGTAATCCCTTTCACATAGAGAACTGGTTCTTCCATTTCCAAGGAGAGATCTCCCGTGACGACCACGATGTCTCCTATCTCTATTCCTCGTTCTATCTCCTCAATCCCGTTGAATGCCTTACACAGAAGAGAATCTTCACCATCCGTTATGTAGATCAGAAGAACTTCCTTCTTTCCATTGATTTTCTCCATTTTGAACACTTTTCCCTTTATAGAAGCTCGCTTGTTGTACTCCATGATCTTGGAAGGTGTGAAAACGATTTTTCTAGGTTTTTGGCCAAAAATATGATTTTCGTCTTTGACCTTAACTTCTTCACCTTCAGAAGCTCTCCCATTTTTAGATGGACCCAAACGAGGGGAGGTGTTGTTCAGAAGTTCTTTCGAGGGATCAATAACCTCCAGCATGAGTTCTGTGCCAACTGGCAGCATTTTATCGAGGTGAGGTTTCACACTTTTCAACTTGGTAATAATTCTCTCTCGTGCAAAATCTCCCAGTACTTTCAAAACTAATCTGTTTCCTTCGAATACAAGATCCTTTACATACGGCACATTTCCGTTCAAGAGCTCGAGAATCTTTTTTTTCAAATCCTTATCTTCACCAAAATGCCCGTTTACAATGACTCGAAACTTCGTTTCTCTTTCCAAAACGCGTAAAAAATCCATCATCTCATCGGAATAGTTCTCGGCTGACACAGTTATGACTCCTTTTTCTGGATCTATTTCTAAGTTTTTCAGTACAATGTTTTTCCATTTCAAGTCTTCAATCTTTTTCATGTGTTACCCTCCTCATTCTGCTCTGAAGAGCATGACACCAAGCGATGGCTAACGCATCCGCGGCATCGTCCGGTTGTGGAAGATTTTCAAGGTTCAGGAAACGTTTTATATTTTCCTGTATCTGCTTTTTACTGGCTCTCCCATAACCTGTCAGAGAAATCTTCACCTCGTTTGGAGCATACTCGAAGACGGGTATCTCCCTTTCTTCTAAGGCGAGAAGAATAACTCCACGAGCTTCTCCAACACCTATGGCCGTGGTGACATTCTTAACAAAGAATAACTTCTCCATGGCACACTCGCTAGGGGAAAATTCATCGAGAATGTTAGAGAACTCTTCGTATATCTGCTTCAATCTCTTTCCTCGAGGAGCATTTTTGGGAGTTTCTATCACTCCATGAAAAACATGAGATATCCTATTTCCAAAGGTCTCTATGACCCCTATTCCCACGAGACCATATCCAGGATCGACACCTAGTATCCTCAACAGACCAACCTCCATTATACTGTTAATATATTTTCGGTTCCTATACCTTCTGTTTAAAAGAAGGGTGATTTTTCCAAACAGCTACAAAATCAGCATGGCATCACCAAAAGAGAAAAATCTGTACCTTCTTTTCACTGCTTCCCTGTATGCTTCCATAACGAAATCCTTTCCTGCGAAGGCACTCACTAGCATGAGAAGAGTGGAACGTGGAAGATGGAAATTGGTGATGAGAGCGTCAACTAATTTGAATTCGAATGGAGGATATATAAAAAGATCTGTTTTTCCCACATACTCTTCTCGTTTAGGAAGCCTTGCTATCGTTTCCAAAGTCCTCACAGTTGTTGTTCCAACCGCAACAATCCTTCTACTCTTTCGCCTTGTTTCTTCAATTTTTTTCACAGTTTCTCTTGGGACACGATAGAATTCTTCATGCATCTTGTGTTTTTCCACCTCTTCTGCCTTCACAGGTCTGAAAGTTCCGATCCCTACATGGAGAATCACTTCAGCAAATTCCACACCTTTCTCTTTCAGCTTATCCATCAGTTCTGTTGTGAAATGGAGACCCGCTGTAGGCGCAGCAACAGAACCTTCTTCTTTTGCATAAACCGTTTGATACCTCTCCAAAGGGACCTCTTTTTTTATGTAGGGAGGAAGAGGTGTTCTTCCCTTCTCGAATATGATTTCATCGTCCTTCGGATGAAATTCCATGATTCGTGTTCCATCCTCGCTCCTTTCAATGCATACCGCGGAAAGATCACCGTTTATAATGATTTCCACTCCTTTTTTCACTTTTTGTCCTGGTCTCACAAGACACTTCCAAACACCATTTTCAACACGCTCTAAAAGAAGAATCTCTATGTTTGCCCCCGTTTTCTTTTTCCCGAAGAGGCGAGCGGGGATCACTTTGGAGACGTTCAAGACTAAAAGATCTCCAGGATTCAGATATTCAACTATCTCCCAAAATATTCTGTGTTCTATCCTTCTAGTACTCCTGTGAAGCACCATTAATCGAGAAGAATCTCTTGGTTCAACAGGTTCCTGCGCAATGAGTTCTGGTGGGAGTTCGTAATCGAATTCCGATACTTTCACCAACACCACCTCACATTTTGGACATCAAAAAGCTCACACCCGCAAGGAGGATTGCAAAATAGAAAAACCAGTCTCCGAACCTAACGTAGAGGGTTTTTCCTTTCCTTGGAGTGATGTAGAAGGTTCCCACTTTTCTTTCTCCTGGTGATAGTACGGCGATAATTCTTCCGTATTCGTCCACAAGACCTGTAAAACCTGTGTTGGCAACTTGAAGGAACTGCCTTCTTGTTTCAACCGCTCTGAAGATCCCCTGAGCGAAGTGATTGAGAAGAGCCACTCTGTAATGGAACCAACCGTCGTTCGTCACAACTACCAGGAATTCACTTCCGTTCTTCACAAAAGCACGAGACACTTGAGGAAAGTAACTCTCAAAACATATTTGAATGGAAAACGGGGGACTTTCCCTTATGCTAAAGACAGAAAATTCGTCACCAGGTTCATAGTAAGCAAAACCTTTCAAAAAACTGAAAACGCCGAAAATTTTTGGATAAGGAAGTGTCTCCACGAAAGGGAAGAGTTTTATCTTGGAATAGAGCTCTTTGAAGGTACCATTTTCTAAAAGAAAAACACTGTTTCTCCTATTTGCTGGAAAACCCAAAACAAATGAATTTTTTTCGGAAATTTCTCTCAACTTGTTTGCAACAGAAGAATATCTTACATCCTCGAGAAAGAAAGCTTCGGGTGTGATACAAATTTGTCCTCGTTCATCCTCCACCATCTTTTCAAGGAGCTTCGCTATATCCCTACTGGATGTAAAATACTTCAAAGACGAAGGAACGTTGGGTTGAAGAGCCAAAATTTTGAAATCTCCCTGTTCTGGGATGGGTAGAAGGTGCATCACAGTTGAATTGAAAATGTAAATGATCGTGAGTACGACGAAGATGAATGAGTGCTTCCTTTTCTTCAAGAGTTCGTAGAAGAGAGAGTTTACAAAAACGATCAAGAAGACTAAACCAAGAGTTCCTGTTACGGAAACGATCTGAACGAACCCTAGCTGTTTGAAAAGAGCTTCAGAAATCCTCCCCCCCGTGAAACCCAACTCCCCAAGACCTCGAATGTATTCGAAAACGGTGTAGATCGATGCAAGGTAAATGGATTTGAGAAAAATACCGCGCTGGGGAGAAAAATACGAAAGGAAGCCAAATCCCAAAAAAGGAAGAGCCTCTATCCCCCCCATCAGAAGGAACACAACGATTCCAAGCCAGCCTGGATACCTTCCAAAAACAACCGGAAGGTTCTCCGTTAAGGTGGGAAGAACCCAGAAAAAACTTATTGATATGTGTGTGAGGAAGTAAACGAAAGACAAAAGAGTTCGTTTCCAAATCCCTGTCTTTTCCATAACCCAGAAAAGAGGAACAAGAGAAAACCAGATCAAACTTCCCGAGAGAAACCCTGGCATCGATAAGGCAGTGAGAATTCCAGACAAAACACTGAAACAAAGATCAACCAACTTTCTCCACCGCCTCTTTTAAAGCTTCCACCACGAACTCTTGATCTTCCTCTGAAATCTTAGTGAAAAACGGAAGTGCAAGTGTTTTCTTTGCTTCTTCCTCCGTCACTGGCAAAAGTCCTTTCATTTCACCAAAAATTCGCTCATAGAAGGGCTGGAGATGAACAGGATGAAAGTAATTTCTCACTTGCACTCCTTTTTCCTCCATGTATTTCGCAACACGCTTTCTGTCTGGACCAGTGAGTTTAATCACATAAACAAACCAACTCATTCTTGTTACGTAATCTTCAACGATTGGAACCTGAGCCCACGAGAAGTTTCGCAAAATTTGAGAGTACCTGTTCGCCGCTTGAGAACGTTTTTCCACAATCTCATCTATTCTTTCCATTTGTGAACATCCCAGTGCAGCGGACATTTCATCGATCCTGTAATTGTATCCAAAACGAACGTGATACAGCCACTCTTCATCTTCACCTCGTCCCTGATTGCTCATACTTTTGACAAGGGAATATATCCTTTCATCGTTTGTGATGACAATTCCACCTTCTCCCGTTGTAATCTGCTTGTTTGGATAGAAAGCAAACGCCCCTGCAATACCGAAAGTACCTACTTTCCTTCCTTTGTACTCTGAACCAAGGGCTTCGCAAGAATCTTCTACAACAGTGATGTTATACTTTTGGCAAATCTCCAAAATCCTGTCCCAATCGAGGGGATGTCCAAAAACATCGACGGCTATGAAAAACTTCGGTCTACCCTTTACAAACGTTCTACCCTGATAAAATCCCTTTTCACACTTTTTTACAGCATCCTCCAAAGTTTCTGGAGAAACGTTCAATGTTCTTTCATCCACATCAACGAAAACGGGAATCGCTTTCTTCATGAGGATGACGTTCACCGAAGCTATGAATGTAAATGAAGGAACGAGGACGAGTTCGTTTTCTCCTAGGTCTAAACTCTCCAATATGAGATGCAAAGCGGCCGTTCCACTGCTGACCGGCCACCCATACTTCGCCCCAACATAATCGGCTACCACTTCACCGAAACGCCTAGTGTAATCCCCTAAGCTCAATCTACCGCTCTTCAAAACTTCCACTACTCTTTCGATGTCCTTATCAGTTATATCAGGTCGTGACAACGGCACCATTTTCCTCACCTCTCAACTATGATACCAAAAAAGCCCCCTCCAACGGAGGGGGGATCACCACAGGGGGCTGTATTAACTATTGAGGGGAGGTTTCTCTATCTGTATATGAAGCTCACGAACACTCTTGCACCATTTCTGTAGATATAAAGAGCAATGTAATCACCTTTTTTCATTTTTGAAACGACTTTCTTCAGGTCCTCCACAGAATTTATATCATATCTTCTTCCGTTCACGTAAACTGCAACGATCACATCACCTTTTTGAAGACCGTACTTGCCACTACTCTCCTTCACAATAACTCCCGTTATCCCTTCCGGAATCGAATAAGTCTCCCTATCGGCTGGTGTGATTTCAGATACCGTGACTCCGAGAAGGCCGATCGTTTCCTCTCCCGTTGTTTTCTCCTCTTCCTCGGAAGCTCCAAAAGTCACCGGAATCTTCAAAATCTTTCCTTTTCTCTCCACCGTCAAAACAGCGGTATCGCCCGGTTTGTAAGTATGAATGATCGAAATTAATTCTTCATGACTTCTCACATCTTGATCGTCTACTTTGAGAATCACATCTCCTTCTTTCAAACCAGCTTTCTCCGCCGGAGAGTCCTTCTGAACAGCCGTTATTAGAGCTCCACTCGTTGACTTAAGGCCAAGCGCCTTTGCCGTTTCTTCAGTGAGAGTCATAACAGTAACTCCGAGATAGGCCTTTTCGACTTTTCTCTGTGTGAGAATGGTGTTCAAGAACTTCTTCACTGTGTTTATCGGAATAGCAAAACCCAAATTTACGGCTTCTTGTGGGTTGACAATCGCGGTGTTTATTCCTATCACCTCGCCGTGAATGTTCAAAAGCGGTCCTCCACTGTTTCCAGGATTGATGGCCGCATCTGTTTGAATGAGACCCACGTAGTACCCATTTCCATCAGGCTTTGGGATTTTTCTGTTTGTGGCACTGACCACACCCAATGTTACTGTGTGTTGAAATCCAAGAGGATTTCCTATCGCAATTGCCCATTCTCCGATTTTTACTTTGTCAGAATCTCCGAACTCTAAATAGGGAAACTTTTTACCCTCTGCTCTAATCTTTATAACAGCGATGTCTAATTCTTCATCTCCACCTATGTACTCGGCATCGTATTTGCTTCCGTCGAGGAGAGTAACAGTAATGCTGTCTGCTCCGCCAACGACATGGTAGTTCGTGAGAACATATCCCTCAGGATCAAAAATGAAACCAGATCCAAGGCTAGAAACCTGTCTTTCAAAACCTGGAGGAAGCTCCCCAAACCATTTTTTGAAAAATTCCTCAAAGTAGGGATCGAAGAAAGAGGATCTAACCGTTTTCGTTACATCTATCTTCACAACCGCTGGCGCGCATGCCTCCACAACTTTCACGATGGGACTTTCATAATCTGGATTGACGTACGGAAAGACACTAGAAATGAGGAATACTACGGAAAGAACAGCAAGAAGTTTCTTCATTGTCTATCCCTCCTTCTGTGAGGTATCCGGTTTCTTAGACACACTGATTAACCCAGGGGTTCAAAACGTGTGGTATGCT
Organism: Thermotoga sp. KOL6; assembly: GCF_002866025.1. Classification (NCBI taxonomy): domain Bacteria; kingdom Thermotogati; phylum Thermotogota; class Thermotogae; order Thermotogales; family Thermotogaceae; genus Thermotoga; species Thermotoga sp. KOL6. Next base: position 366,099 of record NZ_LNDE01000002.1, on the reverse strand, counting down.
TTATACTAGTGAAAAAATGGGAGGTAGAAAAAGATGGGACTCTTCGATTTCTTGAAAAAAGGTCTTCAAAAAACGAAAGACACCTTTTTCGGGAGAGTTATAGATCTCCTCAAAGGAAAAAAACTCGACGATGAAACCCGAGAGGAACTGGAAGAACTGCTCATTCAGGCAGACGTTGGTGTTGAAACGACGGAGTATATCTTGAAAAGGCTTGAAGAAAAGGATGGTGAAGCACTGGAAGCTTTGAAAGAAACACTTCTTGAGATTCTAGACTTCGACCCCTCTCTAAAAGAACCAATTGAACCGCCGTTCGTGATAACCGTTGTTGGTGTGAATGGAACGGGGAAAACAACATCCTGTGGTAAACTCGCTAAGATGTTCATCGACCAGGGAAAAGAGGTTGTTCTTGCCGCATCGGACACTTTCAGGGCCGCAGCCATAGAACAACTCAAGATCTGGGGTGAACGCGTGGGTGCTACAGTGATAGCTCACTCGGAGGGTTCCGATCCCGCAGCAGTTGCTTTCGACGCGGTATCGCATGCTGTTGCAAGGGGAAAGGATGTGGTGATAGTGGATACCGCTGGCAGACTTCACACAAAAAAGAATCTGATGGAAGAGTTGAGAAAGATACACCGGGTGATAAAGAAGAAAGTACCTGAGGCTCCTCATGAAACTCTTCTCGTTATAGATGCAACCACCGGTCAAAACGGATTAATACAAGCTAGGACATTTAAAGAAGCAGTAGATGTAACAGGAATCATCCTTACAAAACTCGATGGTACTGCAAAAGGTGGTATAACTCTCGCGATAGTAAAGGAGTTAGGAATTCCTATAAAGTTCGTGGGAGTTGGAGAAAAAGTAGACGATCTGAAACCATTCGATCCCCATGCGTTCGTGGAGGTGCTCCTTTCCAAATGAGAGAACTTTGGGAAAAAGAATTTTCGTGTCCTTTTTGTGGAAACAAGTTCAAGAAAAAAATGGTTTTTTTCGATGCCATAAAAATCAAATCGAGAGATATCGATTTGAAACCGAATTTTGAGGGTGTGAACCCATATTTGTACGAGGTAGTCACATGTCCGAAGTGTTATTTCTCTGCCTTCGACAAAGACTTTGAATCGATCAAAATAAAAGGTGAAGAGACAGAGAAAAGACTGAACGAGTTTCTTGAAAACGCCAGGAAGAAAGTTGAGTTAGGAGAAGAAGGCACACACATCGAAGCGATCAAGAGATATGTCTTGAGCGGAACGATCTATTCTCTTCTGAACCAAAGGAAAAAAGCGGCTATTTCTTATTTGAAAATCGCATGGCTTTTCAGGGAAATGGGAAGATCAGAAGATGAAAAAAGATATCTTGAGAGGGCGTTGAGAGAATTCGAAAATCACTACAAATACGATAACTATGAAGAATCAGACGAACCAATGATTCTTTTTTATCTCGGAGTTTTGAATCAGCTCCTTGGAAAGAGAAAAGAAGCTGCTAAATGGTATGAAATTCTGATAAGAAAGTACGATGGAGCTTCGATGTATGCGAAAGTGGGGCGGGAACGATGGTTAGAATTGAGAAAATCTTGATTCTTACTTTAATTCTCGCGCTCCTTGCCGCATGTGTTCCAAAACAGCTAGAGGAAAAAATCAACAGAATTGAGGAGCAGATCAGGCAATTGAACACACAGATCGACCTCTTGGAGAAAAAAATCGGAGATTTGGAAAAAGAAACAGAAACACAAAAGGATGTCCAGAGAGAGTACGAATCTTTGAAGGAAGAAGTCGACTACTTGAAAGAGGATATCGCGAAACTCCAAGAAGAATTCTATCTCAAAGTGAACGAATTACAGAATGAGTACTATACCATCTCCATGAAAATACCTGCGATAGAGAAGGTATCCACCATTTTTTCCGATATCGAAGACATGAAATCGAAAATCTTAGAACTTGAAAGGAAAGTAAACATCACTTCGCTTGGAAATTCTCCAGAGGTTTCCGAAGATTTGAAACATATCCTTCTCGAACTGGAAGAACGGGTGTCATCTTTAGAAAGAAACTCCTCACGAATAGATCAACTCGAGGAAAGAGTTGAGAGTTCAGAGAAGCTTCTTTCAAAAGTAGCCTTACGAGTCCTTTCACAAAAGGAAACCAGATCGACGGTCACTTTCACCGCGACTGATGAGTTAGAAAACAGAATAGATGAAATCGAAAAAAGACTCTCTTCACTTGAGAGTGGTCAGAGAAACCTGGAACAGTTGGTACAGAACATGAAGCAAGAAGAAACGTATCCTCAAATGGTGAATGTAAACCCAGAAACCTATGTTCAGCAGCTGAAAAGATACCTCGATGAGTTCAGAAGACTCGTCAGAAGCTACGAAATAGCAAGAATACTTGGAATAGAAGAGGGATATGTGTTCATAAGAGTGGAACGAGGTGACACACTTGCAAAGATCAGCGAGGCCTTTAATCTTGGCCCGGAAGGTGTAGAAAAAATCATGAAACTCAACGGAATAGAGGATCCTAGAAAACTTATAGCGGGTCGTATCATAAAAGTTCCTGTAACGAATCTTTCCACAGTCTTTCCAGTTGGAGAAAAACCCGATCCGAAGTTGATACTATCAGGATTTGGCTTGAAAACCGACGGTTCGTTCTCTTCTGGGATCGTTGTTGAAAGCGCTGGTCAGACAGTAAAAGCAGCTCTCCCTGGAAGAGTGACAAGTGTTAAAGAAGGAACGGTTGTTATATACCACGGAAACGATGTAGAGACCGTTTACAAGAATCTTTCTGTAATATCGGTGAACATTGGAGACTGGGTGAAATCAGGGGACGTTATAGGGTACGGTGGTAAATCTGTCACCTTCGAACTTTACGTGGAAGGAGAACCGAAAGATCCTATGCTTCTGTTTTTCTCAAACATGGGCGAATTCGAGATCAGTTTCTACACTGAATGGGAGGACGGGAAACTTCCAGAACATCCGGCGTTCAGACTCACGAAATCTGGTAAGATTCCAGAAGAGTGGCGAACGGTCGCTGCCGACACAACGATATTTCCTCTTGGAACCATTGTCTACATCCCAGCTCTCAGAGATTCACCCAGCGGTGGTGTTTTCGTTGTAGAGGATATAGGAGGTGTGATAAAAGGAAGAAAAATTGATGTGTACTTGGATAGTATAAGAGAAGCTCTTCACAACAGAAAGATCGTATCTAAGGTATTCGTTTGGAGGGATTGACGTGTTCACAATGAGAAGTGAGTATGCATTGAGACTCCTGATCGTCATGTCAAGAGAGTACGGAAAGTACCTCTCAATGACAGAGATATTAGAAAGAGCAAAGCAATCTGTTCCCAGAGAATTTGCAGAAAAAATTCTCTACATCTTGAGAAAAGCTGGGATTGTGAAAACGAAGAGAGGTAAGAGTGGTGGGTACATGCTCGCACGCCCTCCAAGGGAAGTGAAAGTGTCCGATGTGATTTTCTTGCTAGATAAAAAGTCGAAAGTTTTTTCAGAAATGCCGGGCTGTCCAGATGAGTTAGACTGCGTGATAAGATCCCTATGGAAGAGGGTCGAAAAAGAAATTGAAAAGGTGCTCACCAGCGTAACTCTCGAAGATCTGCTGAAGGAACAGAAAGAAAAACTGAAACAAATTTGAAGCCCGCAACAGCGGGCTTATTTCACCTTTAAACTTAGTTTCTCTTCGAAGAAAACCTTCTTTCCCTCCACCTCGAACTCTTTGATTCCTGTTCTTTTAGCGTATTCTCTCAAGACTTCCTCTATTTCTTTTTTTTCAGCTCTGAGTTCTTTCATTAAATCTTTGATCTCCACGTACCTTCTCACAAGCTGCTCGATAGTAGGATTCTCCATCACTTACACCTCCCCACAGATCGGTAATTGCCCTATCGAATACAAGTACTCTCCATCGTATTTTAACCTGAATATTAAAACATTGACACCCTTTTTCCGGGCCATCCAAAAAGTTTCTGCAAAATCAGGATCCATTTCTTCATTTGGTGAGAAACAATCGCTTTCCAAGAAAACCAATATTAAAAGAATTGCTTTAAATCCTTTCTCTACGCAGCGCATGAGTTCCCGAACGTGTTTCGTTCCCCTTCGTGTAGGAGCATCTGGAAACATTGCTACGTTCTCATTTCTGAAAGTACATCCCTTCACTTCTATACAGATTCTTTCATCAACGAGAAAATCCAACCTACTATTTCCCAACTTTTTTTCCCTTGTTATTTCAAAGTTCGGAAAAAGTTCCTCGATAATACCTTCAGCAGTGATACTATGATATCCAGAGTGCACAAACACCAACTCTCCTTCATGTTCAACAGCAAGAAGATCCCAACCTGTTCGGCGAGTCTGTGCTTTTTTGCGTTTCAAAAAAACTCTCTTCCCTTCCGAGAGTATAGGAAGGCGTCCCGTGTTGTGAATGTGAACGCGAGTTTCTACATCATCGACGAGAACCACTCCTGTGAATCTACTCTCCCTTTTGAGAAACGTTCCGACTGAATCGAACGGGATCTTCAATCTCACTTTCGATGGATCCTTTCTACCTTCCCAAAGAACAAAGTATGGAAACCATGATCTCCATAAAACTTGTCGATAAGTTCTTGTGGGAGAACGAACGGTTCCACGTTGTTTGCAAATGTTACAGAACACTCTATGACGGTGTGAGCTTCTCTAATGGGAGCGGTGAACCCATCGATTTCATCCAAGTGAAGCAGGCCTTTTTTGAATTTGTCTTCATGATATCCACTCACGCTCCCGAAATAGTCAAGTGCTTCTTGATACCGATTGTCTAAAAAATTCAACGTGAATCTTTTGGTCTCTTTTACGAGACGCCAAGTGAATCTTTGAGGTCTTACAGCAGAAATGAAGTATTCTTCGTTCCACATGATACCGAAGAATCCCCATCCTATGGTCATTCCATTAACCCTATCACCCGATCTACTTGCCAGAATCACTCTTCCTTCCTTTAGATCTTCTAACAATTTTTCGAACATGCTCACCATACCTCCTCAAGAGATAAACTACGTATTCCTTATCGAAAACTCTATAGACAGGACGCCTCAAAATAACAAACACTGTGTTGAACAAAAATTCCCGGAGCTTGATGTAACGCTTGACCTTGACTTTTTCTAGGAAAAAGATAGCAGAGAATCTTAAGAAACCTGCACCAAGAAAGAGAAATTGAAGACCAAATATTTCAAAATTATGTACCTTTATATAAATTTCCGAAAGATTGTGGGCGAGTATTCCTCCTAACAAAGAGCCTACAAGACTTCCCAAACTCGCAAAAGATGAGTTCACTCCAAAAAAGATGGGATCCGATGTAGAGGCAACTTCCATCGGTAAAACCGTGAGTGAGAGATTTATAGCAGACCAAGCCACAGCAGAGAAAAGAGCGTCCATCAACATGAGATAAGTGTACGTAGCCCTGTTCATGAAGAACCACATTATAGAAACAAAAGATGCAAGAACTATACCAAACTCTGCGATAGTTTTATGACCGATCTTGTCTGAAACTTTGCTCCATACCATGTATCCTAACACAGCGATGAAATTGTTCACGATCAAAATGTAGGAAATGTACGTGTAGCTTATTCCAAGATTTTTCAAAAGATGATAATGGTAGAAAGCAGAGGAAAATGTGACTGCCATGTTCCAATAGAAAGTGAAGAACACGTACCTCATGAAATTCGTATCTTTCAACGCCAAACGTAATGGAATTCCATTTTCAGCGCTCTTCATAGGAACGTCCGGTAATTCTCTCATGGAGATTATGGATAAAGTGGTACCCACAGCTGCTATCAAAAGTACAAGCTCGAATCCGTTTTTCGTTTTTTCTACAATGAGTGAGTACAAGTAGATTATAAAAGCATTCCCAATCGAAAGGAACACATTCCTTGTTCCGAAGGCTTTTCCCCTTTCCTCAGGTGGGATGAGATCTCTCATCCACGAAGCCCAGGTACTACCAGAGAGAGCGGCAAATATCTGTGATACCGTCAAGGCGGTTAGAAAAATTCTCGGTTCTCTCTTTCCAAGCAACATGAAGATAACGAGCGCAGAAAAAGAATAACGACTGAGCCCATTGAACACATTGACAAGCATTCTTCTACTTTTAAACCTTCGAACGAAGAAAGAAGAGAATAACTGGAAAAACTGCATCATGGGAGGAATCGCAGCGGCAACACTCAAAAGGAATTCGTTCAAATTAAAAGACATCGCAAGGCCTGTAAAGATCGGCCCTTGAGTGAGAAGCATGTAGAATAGAGAGAAAATACCTTCCAACGTGAAGAAAAGATAGATCTTCTTCATCGGCTAGGATGCCAAAATAGATGTCCTGTTTTTTTCTTATAAAGAACCTTCGCCATCACATAACAACCGAGAAGATCGAATACAAGGTCCAACATCGTATCGTCGAGTCCTTTTTGGGTATGATATCCTGGTACCACTTTGTCAGTGATGAACTCTGCTATTTCCCAAAGCAAACCGGAAAATGCTCCAAGAAGAAACGCCATAAACACTGAAGGGTTGACTTGACGCCAGTATTTGGATCTTCTCGTTAATATTTGATAGAAGAAATAAGTGATCACAAAGGAACCGTAAAAATGAAGATACTTGTCCCAAAAGGCGATTCTCTCATAGAAATTCAGAAACTGGCCCAAAATGGAATGGAGAAAGATCGATGAAGAGAGCATCAACTTCGTTTTCTCTGGAATCTCTTGTTGGGTGACTTTTTCGTAGATATGAGGAGAAAATCCTCCCAACCAAAAGATGAAATAACCCACTGCTTCGATGATCTTAAATCTGATTAGAGAAAGTATGGCTGGAACTCCCAAAAAGAACACAAGCATCCTGTTTAAAACACCTTCAACGGGCTCTACCGCATTTCTATAGGTAATTTTTATCACCCCCATAGAAAGCATGCAGATGTATTATATTGCATAGAGGGAGTTGAAAATTTGAAATACTTGTTACTCTTTCTGGCAACATTGCTTTTCGACAACTCAGGTACTCCTCTTCCTATTTTAGCAGCGTCCGCCTTGATAATCGCGGGGAAAATGGATACTTTCCCTGCATTTCTATCTATTTATTTAGGACTCTTGGGATGGGATTTACTCACCTTTCTTTTAGGAAAAGAACTGAAACCGATACTTTCAAAAATCAAACGGAAGTTCATTCAAAGGATTCTAAAAGAATTTTCAGGTGTTTACATCTCATCGGAAAATATTCTGGTACTTCTGTGCAAATTCATTCCGTGGATAGGGAAATTCACACCTTTCCTGGCAGGTTACACAGGAAGGGGAATTGAAACACTTCTTGTGATATGGGCCGGAGATCTCCTTTACGAAAGTGCTTTCCTTTTTTCTTCCCTGACCGTTGGGAAGGTGTTTTTAAAATATTCAAAGGTACTCGGTGTTCTCCTTTTTGTAATGACTATGATCTTATACATCCTCTGGAGAAATAGGGTTAAAAAAATCATCAACAAAGAAAATGGCTAAAACGCCCGATCAGTTATTTTATGCATCCGAATTCCATAATAATACATGTTTATTCCAAATTAAAGTCCTGTGAATCTCTTTTAACTCAAAGTAAAGAAAAGGAAGTTGAAACCCCTGAGAAGTTATAATCTTTGGGAAAGGGAAGGAGGTGCAACATGTCAAAGGCTCTTCTCGCCTTGGAAGATGGATCGTTTTTTTTTGGCCGAAGTTTGGGTGCAGAAGGTGAAACGTTCGGCGAGTTGGTTTTCAACACGGGTATGACCGGTTACCAGGAAGTCCTCACAGATCCCTCCTACACAGGCCAAATCGTTGTCATGACCTATCCAGAGATCGGTATCTACGGAGTAAACGAAGAAGATGTAGAATCGGATGGGATAAAAGTTGCTGGATTCGTTGTCTACAGAAGCGTGAATGTTCCTTCCAATTGGAGAGCTACCAAATCTTTCCCCGAATATTTGAAAGAGAACAATATTGTTGCAATCGAAGGAGTAGACACAAGAGCACTTACAAGGAAAATTCGTGTGAAAGGTGCGATGAAAGGAGCGATATCCACTTATGATTTGAACCCGGAATCTCTGGTAAAACGAGTAAAAGAAAGCCCAAGCATAGTTGGAAGAGATCTCGCAGGTCTCGTAACACCGAAAAATATCGTGAAGGAGAACAAAGATGGAGATTTCTCTGTAGTGGTTTTAGATTCAGGTGTGAAGTGGGGCATTCTTAGGGATTTAAAAAGAGTGGGAGCACGTGTCGTAAGAGTTCCGTACGGTGTTGAGATAGAGGATATCAAGAAACTCAATCCAGATGGAATTTTGATATCAAACGGTCCGGGCGATCCAGCCGCACTTCATAAGACAGTGAATCTCATAAAAGAGCTCTTGAAAGAGGAAATCCCTCTCGCAGGAATCTGTCTTGGGCACCAGCTTCTCGGTCTTGCCGTTGGCGGGCGAACGTACAAAATGAAATTCGGTCACAGGGGCATAAATCATCCTGTTAAAGATTTGAGAACTGGACGAGTTTTGATCACAACTCACAATCATGGATTCGCAGTGGATCCCAAAAGTTTTGGTCTACCAGAATTGGGAAGCGAAGATCAAGATGCGAATGTGCTCACCAAGAATCTTCAAAAAATATCCGTTCTCGAAGGAAAGAGTCCTCAAGGAATAAAGATTGAAGTTACCCATATTTCTTTGAACGATGGAACGCTGGAAGGAATGAGGCTGGTTGATTATCCAGCCTTTTCTGTTCAATACCACCCCGAAGCTTCCCCGGGGCCACACGATGCGAAATATTTCTTTGAAGAGTTCAAACGCCTCATAAAGGAGGTAAAGTAATGCCTAGAAGAGAGGATATAAAGAGGATCCTCGTCATAGGATCCGGGCCGATCACAATCGGACAGGCTGCCGAATTCGATTACTCTGGAACGCAGGCTCTCAAAGCTTTGAAAAGTGCGGGATACGAGGTGGTGATCGTCAATTCCAATTCTGCAACCATAATGACAGATCCAGAATTTTCTGACGCAGTTTACATAGAACCACTGACTGTGGAATTTCTCGAAGAGATTATAAAGAAAGAAAGACCTGATGCCTTACTTCCCACCCTCGGGGGACAAACTGCCTTGAATCTTGCGGTAGAGCTCGCTGAAAAAGGTATTCTGGACAAATACGGTGTTCAGTTGATAGGTGCAAAACTCGAGTCAATAAAAAAGGCAGAAGACAGAGAATTGTTCAAAAAGACGATGGAGAAGGCGGGCCTCGAGGTATTGAGAAGTAGACTCGTGAACAGTCTCGGAGATGCCATTGAAACGGCAAGAGAATTTGGTTATCCTGTTATAATAAGGCCAAGTTTCACTTTGGGAGGTACAGGTGGAGGGATTGCTTTCAACGAGGAAGAACTTCAGGACATAGTAACAAAAGGGCTCATCGAAAGCCCCGTCAACACTGTTTTGATAGAAGAATCCGTCCTCGGATGGAAAGAGTATGAGTTAGAGGTTGTGAGAGATAGTGCAGGAAATTTCATCGTAGTTTGTTCAATAGAAAATCTAGACCCCATGGGAATCCACACCGGAGATTCCATCACAGTTGCTCCATCCCAAACGCTCACGGACGCTGAATACCAAAGAATGAGAGATGCAGCATATAAAGTCATAGACGCTATCGGAATAGAAACAGGTGGATCCAACATACAATTTGCTGTTGATCCGAAAACCGGTAGGATGGTCGTAATAGAAATGAATCCTAGGGTTTCTAGATCGTCTGCCTTAGCTTCGAAAGCAACAGGATATCCAATTGCAAAGATCGCGGCTCTTCTTGCCGTTGGCTTCACTCTCGATGAAATACCAAACTACATCACAGGAAAGACCATGGCCGCGTTTGAACCTTCTATAGACTACGTCGTGGTGAAAATGCCAAGGTTTCAACTTGAAAAGTTCCCAAATGCCGATCCGAGGCTCAACACCCAGATGAAATCTGTGGGGGAAGTAATGGCGATAGGTAGAACTTTCAAAGAAGCTTTAGGAAAAGCCTTGAGATCGCTTGAACTTGATACCGCACCGGAACTAGATTTAGAACACATAAGAGAACACCTCGCCAATCCCACTCCCGAAAGAATATCTTACATCTTCGCTGCTTTTAGAAACGGAATGGATGTGGATGATATCCACGAACTCACGAAAATTGATAGATGGTTCCTAAGAGAAATGAAAGCCTGTATAGATCTGGAAGAAGAATTGAAACAGAGAAGGTACGATGTTGACATTCTCAGGAAAGCTAAGGAATGGGGCTATTCCGATAGAGAAATCGCAGAAATATGGGAAACTTCGGAAAAAGAAGTAAGAAAGATGAGAGAAAAGAATAAGATCTTCCCTGTTTACAAGATGGTAGATACCTGCGCCGCAGAATTCGAAGCAGAAACTCCTTATTACTACTCCACGTATAACGGTGTAGAAAATGAAGCGATCCCAACGGATCGAGAAAAGATCATGATCTTGGGATCTGGACCCAATAGGATAGGACAAGGAATAGAATTCGATTACACAAACGTACACGGTGTTTGGGCCTTCCAAGAAGAAGGTTACGAAACCATTATGGTCAACTCCAATCCCGAAACTGTCTCGACTGACTACGACACTTCCGATAGGTTGTATTTCGAACCACTCACAGCTGAAGACGTGCTCGAAATCGTACGAAACGAAAAACCAAAAGGTGTAGTGGTGGCTTTTGGTGGGCAAACACCATTAAGGATCGCTAAACACCTTGTGGAAGACGGCGTTAACATCATTGGAACGAGTTTTGAATCAATAGAGATAGCCGAAGATAGGGAAAAATTTGCAAGACTTCTCAAAAAAATCGGTCTGAGATGTCCTCCTTTCGGAACCGCAACATCCGTGGAAGAGGCTCTCGAAACGGCTGAACGTCTTGGATACCCAGTGTTAGTGAGGCCGAGTTATGTTCTTGGTGGCAGGGCGATGGCAATCGTTGATACTCCTCAAGAATTGGAAAGATACGTCAGAGAAGCAGCTGTGGTGTCTCCAGGGTATCCAATCCTAATAGACAAATTCCTTGAAGATGCGATAGAAATCGATGTGGATGTGGTGTCAGACGGCAGACACGTTTGGATAGCAGGCTTAATGGAGCAGATAGAAGAAGCGGGAGTTCACTCCGGAGATTCAGCATGTGTTCTCCCACCGGTGAGCTTATCTGAAAATCTTGTGGATGAAATAGAACGAACCGTTTGTAAGCTCGTGAAAGCTCTGAAGATAGTGGGAGTAGCGAACATACAGATGGCGGTGAAGGATGAAGACATCTATATCATAGAAGCGAATCCAAGGGCTTCAAGAACCGTACCTTTTGTGAGTAAAGCTATCGGTATTCCTGTCGCGAAAATAGCAGCCAAGGTCATGATAGGAAAATCTCTGCTCGAGGTTCTCCTGGAACACATTCCGTACCCCACAAGACCCGGAAGGGTTTTCGAAAGATTGGAAGAAGTTGAAATTCTTCCAACTCCATGGCCAAAGATGTTTTCAGTAAAAGAAGTTGTGATTCCGTTCCATAAATTCCCTGGAACCGATATTCTGCTTGGTCCAGAAATGCGTTCCACGGGTGAGGTTATGGGAATAGGAGAAGACTTTGCTGAAGCCTTTGCCAAGGCTCAGATTGCCGCTGGAAATCCACTACCAACACATGGAGCCATACTTGCAACGATCGCAGATAAAGATAAACGAGAAGCAATCCCATTACTCACACATCTTGCAGACATGGGATTTGAAATATACGCAACAAAAGGAACGGCAAAAGCATTACAATCACACAGTGTTAATGTCAAAATCGTCCCAAAAGTAGGCGAAGGGAGACCCGATGTCATAGACCTCCTGGATCAGGGAAAGATATCATTGGTCGTGAACACACAGTCCAGCGATGAACCGTTGCTTGTCGCAGTATTACACGGAAGGGATCCTTTCAAACTCGAAGGAAGAAGAACTGTGGGATACATGATCAGAACAACAGCTTTGAAGAGGAAAATACCGTACTTAACCACTATTGAAGCCCTCAGAGCAGCAGTGTCCGCAATCAGAAAAATGAAGAAAGGCTCCATTGTAAAAGTGAGGAGACTCACTGACATATGGAAAACGTGAAGGGCCCATTGGCCCTTCTTTTACCATATCTCTTCGAGTTTTCTGCATATGAGATCTCCCATCCGAGAAGTAGAAACTGCTTTTTCTGGATCGTCTGCTATATCTTTCGTTCTGTACCCTTCGTCTATCACCATCTCCACTGCTCTCTCTATTTTTCTTGCTACTTCAGCCATACCGAACGAGTATTCCAACATCATCGCAAGCGAGAGAATTTGAGCAATAGGATTGGCAACGTTTTTACCGGCTATGTCAGGAGCCGATCCTCCTGCAGGTTCATAAAGATTTTTGTCTCCAAAAGATGCAGACGGTAAAAGACCAAGTGATCCTGGAAGAGCCGCGCTTTCATCCGAAATTATGTCACCGAACATGTTGGTCGTGAGAATCACATCGAACTGGGACGGTTTCAAAACGAGCTGCATAGCTGCATTGTCAACATACATATGAGAGAGCTCAACATCTGGATATTCTACAGCCACTTCACTTACCACCTTTCTCCATAACATAGAGCTGTAAAGAACGTTCGCCTTGTCGACAGAGGTTACTTTTTTCCTTCGACTTCTTGCAATTTTAAAAGCTGTTCTTGCAATTCGTTCAACGGTTTTCCTATCGTAGATCATAGTGTCGAATCCTTTCTCTTCGTCGATTCCCCTCGGTTCTCCATAGTAAACACCGTAAGAGAGTTCTCTTACAGTAACCAGATCAACACCGTCTCTGATGACCTCCTCTTTCAACGGTGAAATTGTTACGAGAGATTTGTAAACCCTTATCGGTCTGATGTTCGCGTAGAGATTGAGCATTTTCCTCAGTGCAAGAAGTCCACCTATTTCTGGCCTTTTTTGAGGAGGAAGATCGTCCCATTTCGGTCCTCCAACACTTCCAAGAAAGATGGCGTCAGCCTCTAAGCAGATCTTTTTTGTTTCCTCAGGGAGAGGCTCACCAAATTTATCAATAGCGTCCCCTCCAATATAACCGAAGACTTTTTCAAACTTCTTTTCCATTTTTTTCTCCACAATTTCCAACACTTTTAAAGCCTCTCTCACAACCTCTGGACCTATACCGTCACCTGGAAGAATCGCTATTTTCGTCATCGATCATTCCCCCAATTCCTTCAAACAGTACTCGAGCCACCCACCGGCGTTCATAATCCTCATGAGAAACTCTGGATACGGTCTCACTTTGTACTCTTTTCCTTTGGTGAGATTCTTCACAATCCCATTTTCTAGATCTACTTCCGCAATGTCCCCTTCTTCAAATTCACCTTCTTTCAATTCCACTATGGGAAGACCTATATTTATAGCGTTTCTAAAAAAGATTCTTGCAAAAGATTTCGCAACAACACAGGAAATCCCAGCGGCCTTTATCGCAACGGGTGCGTGTTCTCTGGATGAGCCACAACCGAAATTTTCACCTGCAACGATGATTCCTCCCTTTATGTCATCCCTCCTTCCAAAACCTGGTCTTGCATCTTCCATGCAGTATTTCGCGAGCTCCTGTGGATCGGAGGTGTTCAAGTACCTCGCTGGAATGATTTCATCGGTATTCACATTGTCTCCGAAAACAAAAACCTTTCCCTTTATCTTCACTATCATCACCTCACAATTTTCTTGGATCCGCTATGTATCCTTTTACAGCACTGGCCGCTGCAACAGCGGGCGAGGCAAGAAAAACCTTACTGTTCGGATGCCCCATCCTCCCCACAAAATTCCTGTTGGTCGTGGAGACCGCTATTTCTCCTTCTGCAAGTACACCCATGTGCCCCCCAAGACAAGGCCCACAAGTTGGAGTTGAAACCACACAACCCGCATCGATGAATACATCTATGAATCCTTCTCTCAAAGCCTGTTTGTACACTCTTTGAGAACCTGGAATCACAATACAACGAACATTCGGAGCAACAGTTCTTCCTTCCAATATTTGAGCTGCAAGCCTTAAATCTTCTATTCTACCGTTGGTACAGCTTCCTATCACCACTTGATCTATCTTTATCTTCTCTCTCTCTGCTACAGAAACATCTTTCGCGTTAGAAGGAAGGAAAGGATAGGCAACTTGGGGTTCCAGTTCGGAAAGATCCAATTCCAGCTCTTTCACATATTTGGCATCTTCATCCGGATACATCTCCTCGACCTCTATTCCTCTTTCTTTTTCGTAAGAAATCGTGATCTCGTCCACTGGAAAGAGACCCGTTTTTCCTCCCGCTTCAATGGCCATGTTCGATATAGTGAATCTTCCATCCATGGATATTTCTTTCACTCCAGGACCACTGAATTCTATCGCTTTGTAGTTGGCTCCGTCGACTCCAAGAATGGAGATGAGCTTCAAAACCAGATCTTTAGCTGTTACCATTTCCTTGAACTTTCCCTTGAGCCATACTTTTATGCTTTCTGGAACACGAATCCATACCTTCCCTATGAGATAGAAACCTGCTATGTCCGTAGAACCAACACCCGTTGCGAAAGCTCCCAAAGCGCCATAAGTACACGTGTGTGAGTCTGCTCCCACCACAAAATCACCGGATTTCACTATTCCTTCCTCTGGAAGAAGAACGTGTTCTATTCCCATTCTGCCTATTTCAAAGAACATTTCTATACCTTGCTCACGAGCGAATTCCCTAACCACTTTCACCTGCATAGCAGATTTTATATCTTTGTTCGGAGTGAAGTGATCCGGGACAAGCACCGTTCGTTCTGGATATTTTACTCTTTTGCCACCATATTCCCTGAATTTCTTTATTGCAAGAGGAGCTGTTATATCGTTGGCAAGGGCAACGTCTGGTTCCAAGAGGAGAAACTCTCCAGGCTCCACACTTCTTCCAGCCTTTCTGGAGAGAATTTTTTCAGCGAGAGTCATTCATTCAACACCTCCATTTTTCCTCAAAAGCCCTTTGGATATAAGATACTTGTTTATAGCGTTTATGTAAGCTATTGCGGACGCTTCAACAATGTCGGTTGACACTCCTCTTCCGCTGTACAACTCTCCGTTTATGTTGATCGTCAATTTTACCTCCCCCTGGGCGTTCTTACCAGTTCCAACCGCTTGTATTATGTACTCTTCGAGTTTCGGCTGAATCCCCAAAGCCTTGTCTATGGCCTTGAAGATGGCGTCAACAGGTCCATTTCCTGCCTCAGCTGCCTCTTTCTTTTCGTTGCCAACCTGAAGCACAACAGCAGCCGTAGGGAGTAGGCTGTTCCCCGTGTGAACGTGGAAATGAACAAGTTTGTAACCGTTTAAAGGTTCCTTTAAAACTTCGGAAACGATGGAAAAGAGATCGTCGTCGTAAACTTCTTTCTTTCTGTCGGCAAGTTCTGTGAATTTTTCGAAGACTTTTTGGAAAGTTTCGTCATCGAGTTTTATACCATAGGTCTCGAGTTTCTTTCTAAGTGCATGTTTCCCTGAATGCCTCCCAAGAACAAGCGTTTCTGATGATCGTCCGATGTCCGACGGTTTCATGATCTCATAGGTTTCTCTGTGTTTCAGTACACCATCTTGATGAATTCCTGATTCGTGGAGAAAGACGTTTTCACCCACGATCGGCTTATTTCTCGAAGGTATCAATCCTGTTATGTGAGTGAGAAGCCTCGAAGCAGGATAAATAAGTTCAGTCCTTATGCCCGTTTCAAAGGGGAGTTTGTCTTTCCTCACTTTCAATATCATCACGAACTCTTCCAAAGCACAATTCCCCGCTCTTTCACCTATTCCGTTCAACGTCACTTCCACTTGGTCTGCTCCGTTCTGAACAGCTGCGAGTGAATTGGCTACAGCAAGTCCAAGGTCATTGTGACAGTGTACTGAAAGATCCACGTTTTCTATTCCCGGGACTCCCCCTTTCAAGGTTTTTATGAGTTCACCAAATTCACTTGGAAGAGCGTATCCCACAGTATCGGGAACGTTAATGGTTGTCGCTCCAGATTCAATCGCCGTTTTGTAGGCTTCAATTAGGAAAGGAATCTCTGTTCTAGTAGCATCTTCTGCGGAGAACTCAACAAGATCGAAGAACTGTTTGGCGTAAGCAACGTACCTTTTTATTCTTTCAAGGATCTCTTCTTTCTCCATTCTTAACTTGTATTTTCGGTGGATGGGAGAAGTTGCTATGAAAACGTGTATCATTCGTTTTTCTTTGGGACGATCTTTAAGGGCTTCATATGCAGCTTCTATGTCCTTTTCCACACACCTCGCAAGACCAACCACGATAGGTTTTTGCACTGCTGATGCTACTCTTTTAACTGCCTCGAACTGAACCGGTGAAGAAACGGGAAAACCTGCTTCAATGAGATCTACTCCTAGATCCTCAAGCATGAGAGACACTTCCACTTTTTCTTCTACAGACATAGAAGCCCCAGGAGACTGCTCCCCATCCCTCAAAGTGGTATCGAATATCTTAATCCTCCTCATTTTCCCTCATCTCCTCTTCGTCTTTATGAAGCTTGTACTCTAAAGACTCCAACAAGGCAATCCAAGAAGCCTCTATGATGTTTGGAGAAACACCCACAGTTCCCCATCTTCTCTTACCGTCACTGGATTCTATGAGAACTCTCGTTGTTGCCCTGGTACCTGCTTGTTCGTTCAATATTCTCACTTTGTAGTCAGCGAGCCTCGTGTTTTTCAAAGATGGATAGAATTTTTCCAATGCTTTTCTCACAGCCCTATCCAACGCTTCAACCGGTCCTTCTCCTTCTGCCGCCGTGTGTTCAAAGGGTTCTTCATGGCCTAACCGTTTAGCCACTTCGTTTGGTACTTTCACCTTCACGGTTGCTTCAGAAAAACTTTTCTCATCCTTGTTTTTGATAGTCATAACCGTAAAACCAAGGAATTCAAAGTATTTTTTTCTCTTCCCTAGCATATCCCTTACCAACAGTTCAAAAGATGCTTCGGCTCCTTCGAAATGATACCCTTGAGCTTCGAGTTCTTTGATTTTCTCCAGAATTTCTCGAACTTTCGGAGAAGAACTGTCTATCTCAAGTCCCATTTCTTTTATCTTCTCCAGAACGTTACTCTTGCCCGATAATTCAGAGATGGAAATAATTCTTCTATTTCCAACAAGAGTGGGATCGATGTGTTCGTAGGTCCTCGGATCTCTTTTTATGGCAGAAACATGGACACCTCCTTTATGTGCGAAAGCGTAATCACCTACGTAGGGCATGTTCTCAATATGAGGTCTACCCGAAAGTTCTGCAACGAGGTGTGCGACATCGAAGAGTTTCTTAAGGTTTTCTTTTGGGATGACGTCGAATCCCATTTTCAAAACAAGATTTGGTATCACAGAACAAAGGTTTGCATTTCCACATCTCTCTCCAAGACCGTTTATGGTTCCCTGAACATGAACCACTCCTTTTCTCACTGCGGCAAGTGTGTTGGCAACTGCTAGATCCGAATCGTTGTGTGCGTGTATTCCTATTGATGTCTTCACGTGTTTTTTTACTTCCTCGACGATCTTCTCAATTTCGTGAGGAAGCGTTCCACCGTTCGTATCAGCAAGAACTAAACAGTCCGCTCCTGCTTCTTCTGCCACCTTCAGAGTTTTGAGTGCATATTCCTTGTTAGCTTTGTATCCGTCGAAGAAGTGCTCAGCGTCGTATATTACCTCGTCGGCAAATTTTTTCAAATAAGAAATCGTGTCGTATATCATTTTTAGATTCTCTTCAGGTGTTGTTCTGAGAGCTTTCTCAACATGTAAATCCCAACTCTTTCCGAATATCGTATAAACCGGTGTCTCCGCTTTTATGAGGGTTTGTATGTTCTTGTCTTCCTCTACTCTCATGTTAGCTTTTCGTGTGGAACTGAAAGCAGCAATTTTCAAATTTTTGAACTTCATGTTCTTAACTACCTCAAAAAACGCTATATCTTTTGGATTCGAACCTGGCCATCCGCCTTCTAAATAATGAACCCCGAGATCATCAAGCGCCTCGGCTATCTTTATCTTATCTTCCAGAGAGAAAGAGACTCCGAAAGCTTGTGCCCCATCCCTCAACGTGGTATCATAGATCTTTATACTCAAAAGACCACCTCCTCAGGGCTTTCTGAATGTAGCCCCTTTGCTAGCAGATTGCACAAAGTAAGCATACCTTCTCAGATAATCGCTATCTATCTCCTTTGTTTTTGGAACGAATTCCTTCATTCTTTTCTCAAACTCTTCCTTAGAAATCAAGAGATTGAGGGTTCGCTTTTCAAAATCTATCTCTATGAGATCACCATCTTTGACAATTCCTATAGGACCACCTTCTGCAGCTTCCGGTGACACATGTCCAATAACCGCACCGCGTGAACCACCAGAGAAACGGCCGTCCGTGATGAGAGCCACGTCTTCCGCAAGACCCATTCCTACGATGGCGGAAGTGGGTGACAACATCTCCCTCATCCCAGGTCCACCCTTAGGTCCTTCGTACCTGATCACTACCACATCGCCTTTTTTGATCTTTCCCGAAAGAATCGCTTTCGTAGCTTCTTCTCCATCTTCGAAAACAACGGCTGGTCCAACATGACGTTTCATTTTCTCGGGAACCCCAGACAGTTTCACAACGGCTCCTTCTGGTGCAAGATTTCCAAAGAGTATCCCAAGTCCACCTTCTTCGTGGTAAGGATTGCTGAAAGGTCTAATGATATCCTCATTCATGATCTTAACTTCCTTAACTACTTCTCCTATCTTTCTTTGATAAATCGTTAACGCATCTTCTAGCAACAAACCATTTTCTTGAAGACGTTTCATCACTGCGTATATTCCACCCGCTTCATCAAGATCTTGTATATGATAAGGACCAACCGGCGAGATATTACAAATGTGTGGAACACGTCTACTGAGTTCGTCGAAAATCTTTATATCGAGGTCTATCCCGAAACTCTCGGCAATCGCTTTCAAATGCAATACGGTGTTCGTTGAACCACCCGTTGCAAGGTCAACCATTATGGCGTTCATCAGAGAATTCCGAGTCACGATGTCTCGCGGTCTTACACCTTTTTTCACAAGTTCTACAACGAGTATTCCGGCTTCTTTTGCTATTCTGAGTCTTCTCGCATGAACGGCTGGTACCGTTCCATTGCCTTTTGGAGCAATTCCCAAGGCTTCAGCTAATGAGTTCATAGTGTTCGCCGTAAAAAGTCCTGCACAAGATCCTGCACCCGGACATGCAAGATCTTCTATCGCTTTGAGAGTTTCTTCATCCACTTTTCCTACTTTGTACCCTCCAACTGCTTCGAAGACAGTTATGAGGTCTATATCCTTTCCACCGTATCGTCCGGCGAGCATGGGACCTCCTGAGATCAGTACGGAGGGAATATTCAACCTCCCCATCGCCATTATCATTCCGGGAGTGATTTTGTCACAGTTTGGAACGAACACCAAACCATCGAAGGGGAATCCGTTGGCAACAATTTCTATAGAATCGGCAATAAGTTCTCTGGAGGGAAGAGAGAATTTCATTCCTTTGTGATCCATGGCTACCCCGTCGCAGATTCCAACCGTTGGAAAAACAAAGGGAACCCCTCCCGCCATCATCACTCCAGCTTTCACCGCGTTGACCACTCGATCCAAGTGGATATGTCCAGGTATGATCTCGTTCGCAGAAGAGACGATCCCGATAAAAGGTCTTTTCATTTCTTCGTCTGTTATCCCCAACGCTTTTAAAAGGGATCTATGAGGAGCTCTTTCCAATCCCTTCTTTATTACATCACTCCTCATCTGCGTTCCTCTCCTTGAGCCACGGCATCATTTTTCTGAGCTCTCTCCCTACTTTTTCTATTAGATGCTCTGATTCTTTCTTTCTCATGGTGTAGAAATAAGGTCTTCCTGCTTGATTTTCTAAAATCCAGTCTTTCGCAAACTTACCCGTTTGTATATCCTTGAGCATCTGTTTCATATTCTCTCTGACTTCTTTCGTGACGATTTTTTCTTGACTGATGTAATCACCGTACTCTGCTGTGTTACTGACCGAATACCTCATAAAGCTGAGACCACCTTCGTAAATGAGATCGACAATGAGCTTGAGTTCATTCAAACATTCAAAGTAAGCGATTTCAGGTTGGTATCCAGCTTCGACGAGTGT
This sequence comes from Thermotoga sp. KOL6, assembly GCF_002866025.1. Lineage (NCBI taxonomy): Bacteria > Thermotogati > Thermotogota > Thermotogae > Thermotogales > Thermotogaceae > Thermotoga > Thermotoga sp. KOL6. The sequence continues at coordinate 345,948 of NZ_LNDE01000002.1, read as the reverse complement.
TTCGAATCCGGCCTTTATGAGAGCTGTTACTCCCCCACAAAGTACGGCTTGTTCGCCAAAAAGGTCTGTTTCTGTCTCTTCTTTGAAAGTAGTTTCAATCACTCCTGCTCTTGTAACACCTATCCCCTTGGCATAGGCGAGGGCTAAATCTTTCGCCTTTCCTGTGTAATCCTGATAAACAGCGATAAGAGCAGGCACACCTCTTCCTTCAACATACTCTCTTCGCACGATATGACCAGGACTTTTTGGTGCGATCATGGTCACGTCAACATTTTTCGGAGGAATGATTTGATGATAATGTACGTTGAACCCATGGGCAAACATGAGCATTTTCCCTTCTGTCAGATGTTTTTCTATGTATTTCTTGTAAATTTCGGGTTGATGCTCATCTGGAATGAGAATCATGATGATGTCTGCTTCTCTAGCTGCTTCTTCGATCGTTTTCACGGTGAGTCCTTGTGCTTCCGCTTTCTTCCAGCTTTTACTTTCTTCCCTCAAACCAACTATCACATTCAAACCACTGTCCTTCAGATTCAAAGCGTGTGCGTGTCCCTGGCTCCCGTAACCTATAATGGCAATCTTTTTGTCTTTAATAAAATCCAGATTCGCATCTTTGTCATAATAAATCACCGCCATCAAAATCCCTCCTTTTCTTTTACGTTCCATCTGTTCATGGCCACTATTCCTGTTCTTGCAATCTCTTCTACTTGTTTTTCTGGAAGAAGATCTATAAAAGCCTCTACTTTACTTCTCGACCCCGTTATCTCTATGATCGCTCCTTCCCTGGATACGTCTATTATCTTCCCCCTGAAGATTTCAACGAGTTGGAACAGTTCCTGTTTGTCCCCCTCGAATTTCACTTTGATGAGAGCCATTTCTCTCTCAACGCGGTTCTCGGGAAGAGGATCGATAGGAGTGACCTTCACAACCTCGACCAGTTTGTAAGCTTGTTTTTCTATTTGTTCAATCGTCCTGTCGTCTCCTTTAACCATGATAACCAATCGGGAAAGGCCAGGGGTTTCGGATTCCCCGACCGTGATGCTACTTATGTTAAAACCTCTTCTCGCAAAAAGATTGGCTACCTTTCTCATAACACCAGGTTTGTTGTGAACCAACATAGAAACCAGATGTTCATGACCGTTTCTCATCTTTCATCACCTCTCCGACTTTCCTCGATAGTTCGTAGTACCCTCTCTACGAAAGATTCATCGTATGGAGCCTCAACGAGTGGTGTTCCTACATCTTCTCCTGGTGGAACCATTGGAAGCACATTTTCCGCGGGATCGATCACAGCGTGTATGAGCATTGGATCTTTGGATTTTGCAAGGTCTTCTATTGCTTTGTCCACTTGGTCCGGTTTCTCTATCCTTATCGCTTTTATTCCAACAGACTCAGCTATTTTCGCAAAATCGGGGTTATCTTCCAACACCGTGGCGGAGTATCTGCAGTTGAAAAAGAGTTGCTGCCATTGCCTCACCATTCCTAAAGCCTTGTTGTCCATTACTATGATCTTCACGGGAAGGTTGTATCTTTTTATCGTCATGAGCTCCTGGATGTTCATTTGGAAGCCTCCGTCACCGGCGAAAACCACAACCTCCCTGTCGGGGGCTCCAATTTTCGCTCCGATTCCAGCTGGAAGAGCATAACCCATAGTTCCAAGACCACCGGAACAGAGGAACGACCGTTGATACTTGAATCTATAGAATTGAGCGACCCACATCTGGTTTTGCCCAACGTCAGCTACAACTATCGTATCATCTGGAAAAACTTCATTTACCTTTTCAACGATGTACTGGGGTTTTATAAGCTTACCGTCCTTCTTGTAAGTGAGAGGATACTTCCTTTTCACTTCTTGAAGTTCTTCGATCCAATCAGAGAAATCTGTTTCGATGTCATACTTCAAAAATTCTTCGAGGACACTTTTCAGATCACCAACGATGGGAACATCTGCTCCCACGTTTTTCCCAATTTCTGCTGGATCAATATCAACATGGATTATTCTGGCATTTTTGGCGAAAGTTCTTGGATTCCCGAGAATCCTATCGCTGAATCTCACACCAAGTGCTATGATCAAATCCGCATTGGCTACCGCATAGTTTCCGTAGTACGCACCGTGCATTCCTATTCCATTGTAATAAAGTCTCTCATCAGAAGGATGAACACCACGTCCCATCAACGTACTCACGGCTGGTACACCGAATTTGTCGATAAATTTGTTCACCAAATCCATGGAACCAGAAAGATTCGCTCCTCCTCCGACAATCACCAGAGGACGTTTCGAGTTCTTCAAAAGATCGATAGCTTTCTTTATCTGCTTTGGATGGCCTTTCACGGTGGGTTTGTAGCCAAGGATTTCTATTTCGTCTGGATAATCGAATTCTCCTTCCGCAGTTTGAATATCCTTAGGAAAATCAAGAAGTACGGGGCCGGGTCTTCCTGTAGTTGCAACGTAGAAAGCTTCTTTTATAGCGTACGGAAGCTCTTCTATACCGGTGACAAGATGGTTGTGCTTGGTAATCGGCATAGTGATACCTGTGACGTCAACTTCCTGGAAAGCATCCGTCCCTATCATCGAGGTGGGAACTTGGCCCGTTATGACGACCAAGGGAATGGAATCCATATGAGCAGTGGCGATCCCTGTTACTGTGTTCGTGGCTCCTGGGCCAGAAGTGACGATCACAACACCTGGCTTCCCGGTTACCCTCGCGTATCCGTCAGCAGCGTGCGTTGCGCCTTGCTCGTGCCTGAAAAGATAGAAGTTTATCTTGTCTTCATAATCACAGAGTTCATCGTAGACGTTGATTATTGCCCCTCCTGGAATACCAAAAATCGTATCCACACCTTCTCTCAAAAACGCCTCAAACAACATCTTTGAACCTTTCATCTTCACGTGGACCACTCCTCTCGGATATTGAATGATTATACCGAAAATTTGGAATAACAAATCATGGTAGGTTTTTTAGGAATAGTATCATCACCACCTCTAAACTGTCAAGTCGTTAAGTCGATTTTTTGGTATTAGTATCATTTTCATCATGAAAATGTAAAATTCAAGATAAGCGGAAAACACATCAATACTTTAAAATGTTCAAAAATCCCGTTTAAGGAGTGAGAAGAGTGCGAGTAGGAATTGCGGGACTCGGAACGGTAGGGGGGAGCATATACCGAATACTCAAAGAAAGAGGAGATGAAATAGAGAAGAGAGTTGGGGAAAGATTCATTGTTTCAAAGGTAATAAACCGGTCTCCAAAAAAATACGAGTTCTTCAATGTACCCAAGGAAGAAATAGCGTTCGATTTCGACGATCTTATACTCAACAGCGATGTGGTCGTGGAGGCTATAGGCGGAACGGAGGCCGCGGTTGAGCTCGTTCGTCGTGCACTGGAGCTTGGAAGAATTGTCGTGACACCAAACAAAAATCTCATTTCCGAATACGGGAACGAATTTATGGATCACATAAAGAAGAGGAAGCTTTTTTTTGAAGCCTCGGTAGGTGGTGGTATACCGATCATCTCTCTTCTCCAGGACTATCTCATATTTCAAAAGGTAACCAAAATACGAGGAATAATGAACGGTACTACCAACTACATTCTCACAGAGATGAGTAAGGGAAGAACGTTCGAAGAGGTTCTCAAGGAAGCTCAAGAATTGGGATACGCTGAAGCTGATCCGACCAACGACATTGAAGGATACGACGTCGCTTATAAAGTGTCCGTCTTAGTGGGCGTGGTCACCGGGAGATTTCCTGGTATCCACAATGTGAAATTTGAAGGAATAACCAAAATAAATCCCGAGTATCTGAGAAACGTCATAAAATCTGGAAAAAAACTTAAATTGATAGGAGAAATGGATTTCGCCCAAAAAAGATACGAAGTTCGTCTTCAAGAAGTAGGACCAGGTGATCCCTTTTTCAACGTGGATGGTGTGGACAACGCCATAGAAGTTTCAACAGATCTCGCTGGTGATTTCTTGTTAAAGGGAAGAGGAGCGGGGGGGTATCCTACAGCCAGTGCTGTTATAGCAGATTTGTTCAGAGTTGCCAAATACAAAGTGTTGGGTGGTGCTGAAAGATTCTCCGTCGTGGTGATGAAATTCGGTGGAGCAGCAATATCTGATATTGAGAAGTTGGAAAAGGTGGCAGAAAGAATAATCAAACGAAAAAAGAGTGGTGTGAAACCCGTCATTGTACTTTCAGCGATGGGCGATACGACGGATCATTTGGTTGAGCTCGCGAGGAAAATCGATAACAATCCTGATCCAAGAGAGCTGGATCTTTTACTTTCCACAGGAGAAATACAGAGTGTGGCACTCATGAGCATTGCCCTCAGAAAAAGAGGATACAAGGCGATTTCTTTTACTGGAAATCAACTTAAGATCATAACAGATAAAAGATACGGTTCTGCAAGAATAATCGACATCAACACAGATATCATTTCAAGGTATCTAAAACAAGACTTTATACCAGTTGTTGCTGGTTTCCAAGGGACGACAGAAACAGGTGACATAACTACCCTTGGAAGGGGAGGATCAGATCTCACAGCGATTGCACTTGCTTACTCTCTTGGGGCTGATTTGTGCGAACTATACAAGGATGTTGACGGTGTTTACACCGCGGATCCTCGTATCGTAAGGAACGCACGAGTCATAAAAGAACTATCATGGGAAGAGATGATAGAGCTTTCCAGGCATGGAGCTCAAGTATTGCAAGCGAGAGCTGCAGAGTTTGCCAGAAAATATGGAGTCAAAGTTTTGATAAAGAACGCACACAAAGAAACGAGAGGAACACTCATATGGGAGGGGACTAAAGTGGAGAATCCTATTGTGAGAGCCGTTACGTTTGAAGATGGTATGGCCAAGGTGGTTTTAAAGGACGTACCGGATAAACCCGGGGTCGCTGCAAGAATCATGAGAACTCTCTCTCAAATGGACGTGAACATTGACATGATCATACAGGGAATGAAAAACGGAGAATACAATACCGTGGCTTTCATCGTTCCAGAAACTCAACTTGAGAAATTGGATTTCGATCTTTTGAGAAAGAGAAGTGAAGCAAAGGATGTGATCGTCGAGAAAGGGCTAGCCAAGGTTTCAATCGTCGGGGTGAATCTCACTTCTTCTCCAGATATATCCGCCACACTTTTCGAAACTCTTGCTAACGAAGGAATCAACATCGATATGATCAGTGCCTCAAGTAGCAGGATTTCTGTGATCATAGATGGAAAGTATGTAGAGGATGCTGTTAAAGCGATACACAGCAAATTCGAGCTTGATAAGGAGTGATGAGGATTGAGTTTGCTCAGGAGGTACAAAGAGTTTCTACCGATCACCGATAGAACTCCTATGATTTCTTTGAACGAGGGTAACACGCCCCTCATTCCCCTTGTGAACATGAGCAAAGAACTCGGCATAAACGTCTACGTGAAATATGAGGGGGCAAATCCCACGGGTTCTTTCAAAGATAGAGGAATGGTCGTTGCGGTGGCCAAAGCCCTTGAAGAGGGTTCAAAAGCTATTATGTGTGCCTCTACAGGAAACACATCGGCTTCCGCTGCTGCCTACGCCGCCAGGGCGGGAATAAAGGCAATTGTTTTGATACCTGAAGGAAAGATCGCATTGGGGAAACTCGCACAAGCCATGATATACGGCGCGATGGTGCTTCAAGTGAAAGGTAATTTTGACAAATGTTTGGAATTAGTTAAAGAAATTACTTCGAAGTATCCTATCACCCTTGTGAACAGTATCAATCCTTACAGACTCGAAGGGCAGAAAACGGCAGCTTTTGAAATCGTTGATGAACTTGGGGATGCTCCTGATTATCATTTCATACCTGTAGGAAACGCTGGAAACATTTCTGCGTATTGGATGGGTTACAAGGAATACTATCACCGCGGCCTCTCGAAAAAACTTCCCAAGATGATGGGTTTCCAAGCGGAAGGAGCGGCTCCAATCGTTAGAGGTCATCCAATAGAAAATCCCGAGACTGTTGCCACAGCTATAAGAATAGGAAACCCTGCAAACTGGGAGAGGGCAGTCCAAGCGCGTGATGAATCCGGAGGAGACATAGACATGGTGAGCGATGAAGAGATTCTCGGAGCACAAAAGCTCCTTGCTCAAAAAGAAGGGATATTCTGCGAACCCGCTTCTGCAGCTTCGATCGCGGGACTTCTGAAGAAGCATAAACAAGGCATTTTCAAAGGCGGAGAAACGGTGGTCTGCACACTCACAGGAAACGGGTTAAAGGATCCTAACGTTGTGATTTCTCAACTTGAGCCACCTAGAACCATAGAGGGAAAGATAGAGGAAGTTTTGGAGGTATTGGGTTTATGAAGATTCATGTACCTGCCACAACCACCAATCTCGGAGCGGGATTCGATGTTTTTGGTCTCGCACTCGATTTGTACAACGAGTTGATTTTCTCGTTCAATACAAACGAGACAAAGATAAAGACCACCGGAAAATATGCAAGGGATGTAAAGGACACTAGACTTTTTTTTGAGGTCTTCGATTTTTTTGAAAAACAAACTGGTTACAAAATTCCCCCGGTTGATATTACACAGAATTGCAATATTCCCGTATCCAGTGGGTTAGGATCGAGCGCAGCCGTTATTGTATCTGCTTTGCATATCGCCAATGAAGGAATTGGAAAAAAACTTTCTCAGGAGGATCTGATGAGTTTGGCAATGAAGTTAGAGGGACACCCCGACAATGTGCTTCCTGCTTTCGTTGGAGGACTGGTTGTCTGCTATCAAGAGGAGAATTCCTTTGATTACGAAAAATTTGAAATTGACGTTGAACTCACTTTTCTCATTCCGAATTTCACACTCTGTACGAACAATATGAGAAAAATTTTACCTCAAAAGGTACCTTTCAACGACGCGATCTTCAACATTAAAAATTCTTGTCAATTCCTCGCAAAAATTGCTTCTGGAAGAATACACGAAGCCTTCAAATATGTTGGAGATAGGCTCCATCAATCTTACAGAATCAATCAAAACAAGAAAATGAAAGAATTTGTCGAAGCAATCGTGTCCAAGAATCCTTCCTATTGGTTTGTCAGCGGCTCTGGGCCTTCAGTGTGCGCTGATATAAAAGATTTTTCTAACATCCCTCATCTAAGAGAAGTCTTACGATTGAAGGTTAACAACAAGGGATTGGTGATAGAATAAAGCAAGGGTGATCTTTGTGAAAGCAGTAACAGTTGAAAATTTGACGAGAAAAATAGGAGGTAAAGTGGTCTTAAAAGATGTTTCTTTCGAGATTGAAGAAGGAGAAATCTTCGGTCTCATAGGCCCGAATGGTGCAGGGAAAACGACTACATTGAGGATCCTTTCCACTTTGATAAAACCCTCCTCTGGAACTGTTTCGATCTTCGGAAAGGATCCAACCAGAGAACCACATGAAATCAGAAAACTCATCAGTTACCTCCCAGAAGAAGCGGGCGCTTACAAAAACATGAAAGGGATTGAATACTTGAGGTTCATTGCAAGTTTTTACGCAAATGTTCCCGAGGAAACGGAGAGAATGATAGAACGAGCTATCGAAATCTCCAGTCTTGGAGGAAGAATAAAGGATAAAATATCAACCTACAGCAAGGGTATGGTGAGAAAACTACTTATAGCACGTGCACTCATGGTGAATCCTCGACTTGCTCTCCTCGATGAACCCACTTCTGGTTTGGACGTGTTGAACGCAAGAGAAGTGAGGAGAATATTAAAAGAAGCTGTGAAAAATGGCCTTACGATTCTCCTATCTTCCCACAACATGTTGGAAGTAGAGTATCTCTGTGATCGAATAGCTTTGATATATGATGGAAGAATCATCGAACTAGGGAGCATTGATGAACTCAAAACTAAATACGGAGCACAGAACATAGAAGAGGTTTTCGAGGAGGCGGTAAAGTGTTTGGAAAACTCCTAAAAAAAGAAATAAAAGAACTTCTTAGCGTAGGAACTTTGATTTCTGTCCTCATCATCTCGATCTTGTACGGATCACTGGGGAACATATTCAAAAGCACCATAAAAGAAACTGCTAAAAAACCGAAGATAGCCATTGTAGATGAAGATGGAGGGAAATTCGCAAAAATTGTAAAACAAGAACTCGAATCGTTGACGGATGTCGTGTACATTGGAAGCAATTCAAATGAAGTTGAGAAGATATTGAAAGAGAAAAAGGTTTCGGCCGTTTTGGTCTTACCGAAAGGATTCTCTGAAAATCTTGAAAATCTCAAGCATTCACAAATTGAGGTATTCTGGTATTTGAAAGGCACGGGTATTTCCGATACAGTCTCCACTGGAATAATTTCTTCCTTACTTGAGACTCTGAAACCAAAGATTGCCGAGATTTTTCTTGGAGACAAAAGAAAAGTCAATTTCCTGTTCGCACCATTTGTTGTGGTTCAACATACGTATTTGAAAAACCTCTTCTTCCAGAACACTTCTCCAGTTTCGATAATGAACATGTTCTACTCGCAGAGCATCATGATACCACTTCTCATCATGATGCTCATCATCATGTCAGGATCTTCTCTCATATCTTCACTTGCCTTGGAGAAAGAAAACAAAACACTGGAAACACTTCTCACGATGCCTATAAAAAGAGAATACATTGTCCTCGCCAAGATCGTGGGAAGCACAATCGTGGGGTTGATTCTCGCAGGAATCTACATGATAGGATTTTACAACTATATAAATTCTTTCTCTCAAGGGATAGAAGGAGTAGGAATACGATTCGGTGTATTCGATCTCGTCCTGATTGGAACGAGCCTCTTTCTAGCGATATTCGTCGGGCTTTCGTTGTGTATACTCCTTGGAATCATGGCGAAAGATACCAAGAGTGCGCAGCTTCTCACTTTCCCAATATCGATTCTTGCGTTGATTCCAATGATGGCAAACATGATAAGAGATTTTCACAACCTTCCCAATGCTTTGAAGGTGGTAATCTTTGCCATCCCTTTTTCGCACCCGATAATGGCTCCGAAATTAACTCTTTATGGAGACTATGATCTTCTTGTTTGGGGAATTATCTACCTCGCTGTGTTTTCAACGATCATCACGAGTTTCGCTTTCAAGCTTTTCGGATCGGATTACGTGATCTTGGGATGGCAAAGATCAGAAAAAAGAAGACTTTTTCTACACTGAATTCTTGACCGCATAGTACACGTTCATATGTACTCTTTCATCGAAGGCTTCCGGGATGATACGATACGGTTCCGGGTCGCAAGATTTTGCAATCGCTTCAATTGCAGAAAAGAGCATTTCTTTCGTAATCCTTGTCCTTCTTTCGACAGCACCTTTCATTATTCCAGGAAAAGCGAGCAAATTGTTCACTTGATTTGGATAATCCGACCTTCCTGTTGCAACAATGAATGCTCCAGCTTCTCTTGCAAGTTTTGGTTCTATTTCAGGAACAGGATTGGCCAAAGCAAAAATGACAGGTTTCTTGTTCATTCTTTTTATCCATTCAGGTTTTAAAATATTTCCTCTGGAAACTCCTATGAAGAAATCCGCTCCTTCTAAAGCTTTCTCTAAATCTCCAGAGATTTTTTCTGGGTTGGTAACACGAGCGATTTCCAAGTGGTATTCATTTAAACAAGTTGCCGAGTCCTTTTCATTCAAAATTCCGTTTTTGTCGACCGCCACAATGTTTTTAACTCCGAGATCAAGGAGAAACATCACGATGTTGTACCCCGCAGCACCTATTCCATTCACCACTACTTTGACTTCGTTTATCCTTTTCCCTACAAGCTTCAAGGAATTGAGAAACGCTGCAGCAACCACAACTGCGGTACCTTGCTGATCGTCGTGGAATACGGGTATATTCATCTTCTGGGAGAGTTCCCGAAGCACTTTAAAACATTTGGGAGATGCTATGTCCTCCAGATTTATTCCTCCAAAGCTGGGTTCTAAGCTTCTTACGATCTCAATAATTTTTTCTTCGTCACTCTCAGAAAGACAAATGGGAAAAGCATCAAGGTTCGCAAAAGCTTTGAACAAAAACGCTTTTCCTTCCATCACAGGAAGTGCTCCATACGGTCCTATGTTCCCAAGTCCCAAAACTGCACTTCCATCTGAAACGACAGCAATGGTGTTCCATCTCGATGTGTATTGATACGTTTTCTCCGGTTCCTTGGCACAGATTTTGGCAACATCGGCAACTCCCGGAGTGTAAATCAGAGAAAGAATTTCGCGGTCCGCTTTTTTAAAAGGAATAGAAACGTGCACTTTTCCTCTGAGCAGTCTGTGAATCTCCAATGCGTCCATCTTCTCACTCCTTGAAAATCGTTTCTCCTTCACTGTCGATAGCTACAATGAGAGGAAAATCTTCAACTTCTATCTCGTATATAGCCTCCGGGCCGAGATCTTCAAAAGCTAGAACCTCTGAATTTTTTACTCTTTTCGAAAGTGCCGCTGCTGTTCCACTGGGAGCGATGAAATAAACCCTCTTCCATTTTTTACAGACTTCCACCGCTTTTTGAGATCTCTTTCCTTTTCCCACTGTGGCTAAGACTCCAAGTTGAAAAAGCATTTCGAGGAAATCGTCCATTCTGGCACTTGTGGTAGGACCGATGGCTCCAACACCCCTACCACAAGAGGGTTTGGCAGGACCCGCATAGAAGACTATTTCACCCGTGAGATCCACTGGGAGTGTTTCTCCTTTTTCCAGAAACACCTTCAACCTTTTCTGAGCTTGATCCCTCATGACGATAAGCTTGCCAGAATAACGAATCTCTTGGCCGGCTTTCAACTTTTCAACTCTCAATTATCACTTTCCCCTTTCTACAGAGATAGCAATCCACAGAAATGGCAACAGGCAAAGTGGCTATATGAGTTGGAAAACACTCCACATGAACGGAATAAACGGTGGGTCCTTTCCCCAAACCTTGAAATCCTATACCGAGGAGATTAAGTTCCCTCTCGAGTTCCTCTTCCAATTTCGCATATCTAGGATCTTTGTTTCTTTCCTTAAAATCTTTAGTAAGTGCGAGTTTTGAAAGTAAAACCGCTTTTTCTGCTGATCCTCCTATACCGATACCAACGTGTAAAGGTGGGCATGCCTTTGCCCCGTTATTTCTGATGTGTTCTATTATCAACTCCTTTACTTCGATCACACTCGAAGAAGGATTCAACATACGAAGCAACGCTAAATTTTCACTGCCTCCTCCTTTGACAAGGAATCTTATTTCAAGTTTTTTCCCCGGCACATGGAAAAGATGCACAACGGCAGGAGTATTGGTGTTGGTGTTGATCCGATCAAAAAGAGGATCTGAAACCACAGAGTACCTAAATGGAAACTCAGTGTAGACTTCTTCAACAGCCTTGTTCAGAATATCTTCAATAGGCTTTTCAAATGCCAACTTGTGACCTGCAAAAACGAAAAACTCCACCAAACCTGTATCTTGGCAAAGAGGTAATTTTTCTTCTTTGGAAATACGAAAGTTTTCCTTTATTATATCAGAAAAAGGACCTTCGTATCTCTCGAGGAATGTTTCTACTTCGCGATTTATTTTAGTGTTGGCGTCAACGAGAGCTTCTTTTACTTTTTTGAGGATAACATGTTCGTGAATCAACATTCTTCACCTCGCAATGAAATTATACCATTGTAAGGAGGGAGAATATGAGGATTGTTGTGAACTTGAAACCAGAGGAAATTCCAAAACATTGGTACAACGTGTTGGCAGATCTTCCATTCAAATTGGATCCGCCACTCGATCCAGAAACCAAGCAACCCGTTTCTCCAGAGAAACTTTCTATCATCTTTCCAACGAGCTTGATAGAACAAGAAGTCTCTGAAAAACGCTTTATCGAGATTCCTGAGCCAGTTTTAAAAGAGTACGCAGTCTATCGTCCCACGCCTCTTATCAGGGCCACTTTTCTAGAAGAGTATCTCCAAACCCCTGCGCGAATTTATTACAAACATGAAGGCATGAGCCCAACGGGAAGCCACAAACCTAACACAGCTCTTCCACAAGCCTACTATAACAAGATAGAGGGTGTAAAAAGGTTGGTAACGGAAACAGGAGCTGGTCAATGGGGAAGTGCTCTCTCTTATGCTGGTAACAAATTCGGGCTGGAAGTGAAGGTCTTTATGGTCAAAATAAGCTATCAACAGAAACCTATGAGGAAGTACATGATGAATCTCTTCGGAGCAAAAGTTACACCGAGCCCTAGTGAAGAGACAAATTTCGGCAGAACTCTACTGGAAAAAGATCCAGACAATCCTGGAAGCTTGGGAATTGCTATCAGTGAAGCGTTGGAAGTAGCCGTGTCGGATCCGGGAACCAAATATTCCCTTGGAAGCGTCTTGAACCATGTACTACTCCATCAAACAGTGATCGGGTTGGAGTTGAAAAAGCAACTCGAAGTTCTCGGAGAAGAACCCGATGTTATTTTAGGATGTCACGGAGGAGGTTCTAATTTCGGAGGAACTATTCTCCCCTTTGTTCCTGAAAAACTCTCAGGTAAGAACATCAGATTCGTTGCGTGCGAACCCGACGCATGTCCTTCTCTAACAAAGGGCAATTATGAATACGATTTTGGAGACACAGCAGGTCTCACGCCACTTCTTAAAATGTACACTCTTGGAAAAGATTTCATTCCCCCAAAAATACATGCTGGTGGGTTGCGATACCACGGCTCTGCTCCCATCATAGCCAGACTCGTAAAGGAAGGAATAGTGGAAGCTCAAGCATTCGATCAAGAAGAAACTTTCCAAGCAGCCAAGCTTTTCGCCAAATTGGAAGGTATCATACCCGCTCCAGAGTCCGCTCATGCCATAGCAGGGGCAATAAGAGAAGCAAAAAAGGCAAAAGAAGAAAGGAAAAATCGTGTGATAGTATTTACATTGAGTGGGCATGGATTGTTGGACCTCACAGCGTACGCATAAAGGAGGAAAATTCTTGGAGAAAAGGTTAGTTTTCTCAATATATTTGAATCTTCTCATCACGATTGCAGAAGTAATAGGCGGCCTTATTTCTGGGAGTCTCGCCCTTTTGGGCGACTCCCTTCACAATTTTTCTGACACTATGAGTCTCCTTGCCAGTTTCATAGCAATGAAAGTTGGAGAGAAGTCCAAGAATGAGAAATACACCTTCGGTTACAAGAGGACAGAAATCATCGTGGCGTTTTTGAATGCCATTTCTGTAGTTGTGATATCAATTTTGATCTTTGTAGAGTCTGCGAAAAGAATCGTTCAGGGTAATGTAGTGAACACAACGGTTCTCTTGTACGTTTCAACTGTAGGACTGGCCGCCAATCTCCTCTCGGTTTTGTTACTCCACACCCACAGCAAGGAAAGTCTAAACGTTCGTTCCGCATATCTTCATCTCATAGCTGACACACTGTCTTCCGTGCTCGTGGTTCTCGGAGCGGTTCTCATGAAAACTTGGAGAATATATTGGTTGGATCCTATTCTCGCTCTTGGAATAGCTATTTACATGTCGAAGGAAGCGTACGAGATACTAAAGGAAACGGTTGAAATTTTGATGGAAGCTTCTCCGAATCTCGATTTTAAAAAGATAAAGGAAGAGATAGAAAAGATTGAAGGAGTCAAGAACGCTCATCATTTTCATGCTTGGAGAGTTGGAGAAAAGGAGTTGCATTTTGAGTGCCATGTAGAAGTGAACAACATGGAATTAAAAGACGCTCAAAGGATCATAGACGATATTGAAAATCTCATGAAAAAGTACAATGTTACACACGTGACTGTTCAACTGGAATGTGGAAGATGTGATGGAAAAATGATATGTGATTAGAGTCTCAACAAGGGTTCTTCTTTCAAAAATCTTTTGTCGCTTGTAAAGAAAATGATCTGCCTACTCGAAGCCAAATTTTCCAATTCTTCCAGGAGGAGATCCACCTTCTCATCATCCAAGTCAACAAAGGTGTTGTCTATAACGAGGGGGATTTCCACCATCAAAACCCTTGCCAGAAAGTTCTTCACGTAAAAGCTCAAAATCTTCAAGGCAGATGTATTCAAAATTTTCTTTGCGGGCTTTTCGTTTGGAACACTCACGGAAATCTCAAGAAAAGGTGATACTTTGAACATGATAGGCTCACCGAAGAATTTTTTGTACACACTCCCCAACTCTATTGCCAACTCATTTGCGTAACTATTTAGAAAATCTTCGTATTTCTTTCTCACCTTCTCTTTGAACAAAGGAATATTTGCAATCGCTCTTTCCATCAATTCAAGTTCTGCTTCTTTTCTGTAAAGGCTCTCTATAAAATCGAACGGATCTTCAAGAGAGGGAATCGTTAGACTTTCCAACTCCTCTTCTATTCTTTTCAGTTCCTTTTCTAACTCTTCTATTTCAACATTGGATTTCATCGATTCAATCTCTTTTTTCTGAGTCAGGAGTCTATTCAAGTTTTTTTGCAAGTTCTCCTCCAGTTTCTCGAGTTTCAATTTTTGCTCCAATTTTTCTAGATTTTCCAGCAGTTCTTTGGATGTTTTCACTCCTAAATTATCCAAACGTTCACTGAGTTCACTCTCTTGATTTTTTAGATACTCCCTCAACTCTTCTAAACTTTTTCTTTTTTCCAATAGAGAAGATTCCACGGAATCCTTTAGTATAAGGAGTTCCCTGATTTGAATTTCCACATTCTCAAGTGCTTTTGTAGGATCAGATCCGTATTTTTTAAGGAAAGGAGCCATTTTAAAAACATTCGAAGCCACTCGATCCTTCAAAACGATTTCGAGTTCCGATAAACTCTCAACACCTATTGAGTCTCTCATACGATTCAACATCTGGTTCTTCTCCTTTACTAACTCTCTTTTCTGTGAAGAGAGAGAAACAAATTTGGTTTCAAGATCGGAAAGTTTACTCTTCACCTTGAAATAACCCCACAGAGAAATAGCTGCACCGATGGCACTCGCTATTGATAAATACACGAACAGAATATTAGAGATCAAAAATGAAAAGACAACCGAAATTGCTGAAAAAGATAGAAGAGCACTGACAAAGATTTTGACAACGGAAGACAATCGATCGATCCTTTTCATTCCGTCTCCTACTTTTTCCATTTCCTCGGTTATATTGTTCAACCGACTCTCTACCTTTTCAAGAGGTTCTCTCAATCGCTTTACGATTTCATTCACTTTTGATTTATGCTCACTCTCAAAGACACTTATTTGGAGTCTCAGATTCTCCACTTTCAACTTGAGTTCCTCAAGACTGTTTGCAGAAAAGTCTTCCAGAATGGATTGCAATTCCCCTTTTGTTTCGAGCGATTTCTTCTCAAGTTCTTCCACTTCTTTCTCAAGCTGTGAAATTCTCTTTTTCAGATACTCCACCTTTTGAAAGAAATCGTGAACTTCTCTCAGTTTCTCACCAGGCGGAAGTTGTCCAATCTTTTCTAGTTCTTTTCTAACACGCGAAATCTCCTCTTCTGTTCTTTCTATTTCAGAATTGATCGCCTTCAACTTCTCACTTTTCTCTTCATTGAATTTGTTTCTCGCTTCATCTAATTTCTTCTTCTTCTCTGAAAATTCATCTTGTAGTTCCTTCTTCTTGATGAACCATGAGAGTGTTTCCTCCCGTCTTTTTCTCCAACCTTTCAGAATTTCTTTTAAATGTAAAATCTCACTTTCCAGACTCTTCTCTTTCTCCAACAAGCCTGCAAAGTTTTCGTTTAAAACCTTTTCCATTTTCTTAGCTTCCGGAAGATTCTTGTAACTCTCTACAACCATAGAAGATATATTCTTCGAACCATCAAGGCTTTGATCGACATTCTCTGGAAGAAAAGAGGTGAAAATGAAAACTTCCGGATCTATCACCCCATAACCGAACGCTATCGTTCCTTCGTCTGTTTCCAAATGCCCACCAAACTTGTTAGCGTACCAAGGTTTGTAGTTCTCTACCTCGGGTAGATCCCCAGTCAGGCAATATCTTATGAAATTCGCGAGCGTCGTTTTTCCCGCTGCATTTCCTCCGTAGATAATGTTCAACCCATCCTTGAGCGAAAACGAAAAGTTCTCGAATTTTCCGAATCCTTCAACGTGCACATGCTCTACCTTCATAGTTCCTCACCCACTTGAATTTCCTCTAAAAGAAAGGTATCCAACTTTGGCCAATTCTTCTTTTTCAATACTTTTCCAACAAATTGAAAATTCTGCCTATCTTGAAATCTTTTGTACTCACTATCCCATAGAATCCCTTTCAAAAGAACAAGAGAGTTTTCCGGGATATCCGCCAAATTCAGTTCATCGTATATTTCCTTCTCAAAAAGATTCACTTTGTATTGGGAAAGGTCTACCCTCTCGAAGCCTTTCCCTTCATCATAGAGGAGGCATTCACAAGGGTCAGCCAAGGGGGATGTGGTGAAATCAGGAAAAGACACATCAAATTCCCGTTCTACGGGAAGACCCAAATATTCAACAATCTCATCAAGAATAACGGAACCAGTCGGAATGAACTCCATTATGAACCTTTCTGCCGAGAAAGGGTTTACTTCGTCGCTGAACAGGTTAATAAACACAAACTTCCTATTCTTGAAAGCTCTGAAAATGTAGTTCATCATTTCCAGTTTTATTCTGTCCAGAGTTTCCCTAAAAAGAACCGTCCCTCCAGGATAATCAAAAAAACGCAAATCCTTCAGCAAAACGTATTCCATCGTCTTCCTCCTTCAAAGGTTTTTTAAGAAGATTTAAGGAGTTCTTTTTTGTTGTTTCAAGCGGATGTTACAGCGATCAGTTAAATTCTGAATTGCGTGTCCCTCATCCCCCCGATCCCCCCTAGACCCGATTAAGTAAAGAGATGAAGTATGGGAGGGACGAAAGTCCCTCCTTTGTTTTCTATCGCGGTATATAGAGGCTTAAATCTTTCTCTATGTTGTTTATTCTGCTTTGTTTCACTTGCACTATCTTAGTGGGGTGATGAGAAGTTCCTACACCGAAGACAAGAAGAAACACCCTATCCGGAATGCCTACCACTAATGTCGCGTTTCTCGGTACCGCTATATCGTATTCCGTTGAAATTTTTGGTTTTTTATAATAGAAGAACCTATAGGGGGAAAGACCCGGCTTTACGTCGCGGGAAAAGAGAATTTCCTCACCATCTTTGACAGTAATCCAAACTGGATCGTTGCCTATAACAAAAACTCTTATATAACCAGTCGTCGGATCGTCTTCTATCTCAGAAAATATCCTCTCAAAATCCACATTAGCTTTTTCGAAATATTCATAGGCAGTTATGTAGCGACTAATGATGGAGTTCGGTTTTAAAAGTGACTCCATCAATTTTAATCGCTCTTCATAATTTTCGAATTTCGATTGTATTTGTTCCTCCAACTTCGAGATTTTTGTTTCCAACTTTCTAAAGAATAGAAGATTGAAAACTGAAAGAACGAAAAAGAGTAGAATGGCAACTACGATAAGGGAAGCAAAAAAGGTTGCAATAGTTTCTCTCTTCACGATCCTATCACCCTAACTTCGATATTATACGTTTCACCTTTTGTACAACGTTGTCTACTTTTTTCGTCGAGACGTCACATTCTCTGGATATTTCTTTGTAAGAGTAACCATCTAACCACTTGGTAAAAATCTCTCTTTCGGTCTCTTTCAGATTTTTCAACACTGTTTCTAAAATTATATCAGAGAGGGCATTTTTTTCGACATCACACCTGTTGTCGGGTATTTCGAAAGGTGAATCGTCCTCTTCCTTTTCCATCCCATCAACTTTTACTGCCTCAGAAAGCATCTTATTCTTCTTTCTGTTCATGTAAGTGAGAAAAGATTTTATCTCAGAATCTATACTTCGCCAAGCAAAGGAAGTGAAGGAACTTTTCGAACTGTCATAATAGAAGATCGCCTTTATCAAACCTACCAAGCCATTTTGTATAATATCATCTTGCTCTGCCCAACTGGCGAAATATTGCGTTGATATCTTTATCACCATTGGATAGTACTTCTCTATTATAAGATCCATTGCTTCTTTGAAACCCGCTTGTGCGTACCTCACCAAATCCTCTACTCTCTTCCCTCTCAATCGGTATTTCAACATTTTATCCGAGAGACCTCGGATCCAGAGCGTCTCTCAACGCGTCTCCAACAAAATTGAAGGACAAAACTGTAATGAAGATAAACAACCCTGGTATGAGGAGCCACGGATACCTAGTCATGTAAGTAACGTTCTGTGCTTGGGCAAGCATCAATCCCCAACTCGCACTCGGTTCTCTTATGCCAAGCCCTAGGAAACTCAAGCCTGCTTCTCCCAGAATGTACCCGGGAATGGCAAGTGTGGCAGCTACTATCAAATAGCTTGCCGTATTTGGTAGCACATGTCGAAACAGTATTCTCGTATCTGGAAATCCAAGGGCCTTGGCGGCCTCAACAAATTCTCTCTGTTTTATTGAAAGCACCATTCCCCTTATCACCCTAGCTCTTCCAGCCCATCCAATGAAGGAAAGGATGAAAACGAGCAATATGTATACCTGAGTAGAAGGAATGTCGAGTGGCAATAGAGATCTCAACAGAATCAACAAATAGAACCCAGGAAGTGACATGATGATTTCAGAAAATCTCATCATGAACTCATCCACTATCCCACCGTAGTATCCAGATATTCCGCCGAATACTAGCGACAAAACGAATGTGATGAACATTCCTATGAAACCTATGGAGAGAGATATTCTGGAAGCGAAAACTATCCTACTCCAAATGTCTCTTCCGTATTGATCTGCCCCCATGATGTAAAACCTTACATATTCATTGTTATCGTAGTTTTCTACTCCAAAGAGATGATATTGGAAGGGAACGAGCCAGAAGAGATACCCTATTCTGTTCTTTTGATCAGCTCCCCAGGATTTGATGAACCATCTTATTGGATAAATTTTATAATCGTAATCAACAACCTTTCCAGGTACCATCTCTATATCTTCACCTTTTTTGACAAGAACCATGTTTAGTTTCTCTTTCAAAACGACTTTTTCAATATCATCTGGGGAATTCAATCCAAACCTGAAACCATACTTCCCAAAGTACGTATCCTTTGCTACATTGGACGTTGTTTCTATCTCAGCTTCACCTTTGCTCAAGACTTCTTCATCGTATCCGAAAAGGAAGTAATCCACCACTTTTGTGTTGGAACCAGCATACTTCTTAGAACCATCTTTCAAAATAAGATAGTACTCCTCATCCACCATAAACGAAAAACCGGTAACCCCTTCCTTACCTATTTCGTAAACAGCCTGGGTTCCGTAAACATCCAAAACTATTCTCCTTGGGAATACCATTTCGTAAAATTTGCGCTCGAAGGTGGTTTTGTCTACGTAACTTATCGTGGGAAGAACATAGGCACCGACTCGTTCACCTTTGTACTCTCTGTGTATTTTCGTTGGAGGAGCAAAAGAATGTTTCAAAGATTGTTCATAAGGATGATATGGTGAGAGGAAATCGGCAAAAAGAGCCATGAGATAGAGGACTATCAAAACGTATACTCCAAACATTCCAAGCTTGTTTCTCTTGAAAGCTCTCCATATGAGTTCACGTCTGGACAATACCTTTTCTTTGAATTCTATTTCTCCATTTTCGATTCTTATCGCCTTTTCCTCAGCCATGATGACTCCTCCTTCATTCAAATCTCACTCTCGGATCCACAGCGGCAAGTAGAATATCGGCAACAAGATTACCAATAACTAGCATCACTGCACTGATAACAGCAGAAGCCATGACTATGTAGATATCTTGTTGCAAGAGTGCTTGATAAATGAGTCTCCCCATGCCAGGCCAAGCGAAAATATTCTCTATGATCACCGCTCCCCCCAACACACTCGATATGCTGAAACCAAGGAAGGTAATCATCGGATTTATCGCATTCCTCAAGGCATGCTTGTATATCACCACACGTTCCGGCATTCCTTTCGCACGAGCAAATTCCACGTAGTCTTCATTGAGAACATCCAGAAGGCTTCCTCTCATGTATCTCATTAAGGATGCAAATCCTCCAAACCCGAGTGCTATGGTTGGAAGAACAAGATGAGATGCTATATCTTTAAACCTTTCCCAAGTGCTCATCTGGGAATGGTTGACAGACACCATTCCAGCAATCGGAAACCAACCGGTTTTCGCAGCAATGAAAAGCAAGAGAATGGCGAGAAAGAATCCTGGAAGAGCGATTCCACTGAAAGCAACAACAGTAAGAATCTTGTCCCAGATACTGTACTTTTTCAAAGCGGAGAACACACCCACTATTATTCCCAGAATCCATTGGAACGCTAAAGAAGAAACGGATAATATAACCGTGGCGAAAACCCTTTCCCAAATGAGTGTAGAAACGGGTCTCCTGTAGTAAAACGAGTATCCAAAATCCCCCTTTAGAACGTTCTTCAACCATATTCCGTACTGAACAATCCAAGGTTTATCCAAACCAAGTTCTTTCTCCATCTTCTGCAGAAATTGTTGAGAAACAGATGGGTCTAATCTGTACATATCCAGAAAATCACCGGGTGCTGCCTGCATGATTACGAAAACAATAAAAGAAATGATGAGGAGTTCAGGAATCATGATGATCAGTCTGCGTGCGATGTACTTGAGCAAGTGATATCACCTCTTTGACTGAAAGTTTGAAAGGGAAGGGGGATCCCCCCTCCCAAGAATTATTGCTCTTTCCAAATACACTCTTGATTCCAACCCCACATACCACCGAAAGCAGTAGGATCGAGGTTGTGCAGTTTATTGCTGTAGGCGTACAGATAGAGTTGTTGCGTCGTGTAAATGAGTGGCAGGTGTTCGGAGACGAGTCTCTGGAATTCTCTGAACATGTCAACAACTTTTTCTTGATCGAGTATCTTCACGTTTTCTTCGAATATCCTGTCGATTTCTTTTTCCCAGTCAGGTGAGTAATAATCGTTTGGATCGACGAAGTCCTTAACTTCTGGATGATAGTTCCAGAAGTGCAATGCACCCTTTATTCTCCACACGTTTGCTCCACCTTGCGGTTCATCAGATCCCGTGAGTCCTATGATAACCGCTTCCCAATCACCGTTTACTACGAGTTTCTGTACCAACGTATTGAAGTCTATCGGTGCAAACGTGACATCCATTCCAAGTTTCTTGAGAGCTTCCGTTATGATATTCCCCATACCTTCTCGGACCTGGTTACCAGCGTTCGTCAAGAGAATGAACTTCACAGGATTTCCTTCACCGTCGAGGAGTTGACCGTTCTCGTCCCACTTGAAGCCACCAAGTTTGAGCATTGTTCTCGCAAGATCGAGATTGTACGGGTACTTTCTGAGGACAGATTCATCGTAGTAAACAGTTGCGGCTTGACTGATCGGACCCCATTGTTCCACAGCAAGACCGTTGTACAACGTGTCTATCATGGACTGTTTATCAATAGCGTATGCTACTGCTTTTCTGAAGAATTCATTCCTGAACCATTTTCTCTTCACAGGATCGGGAGTATTCCAATTGAAAGTGACGAAAGTTGTACCGAAGTTCGGTCCGCCAACTCCAACGACCCAACCTTTTTCTTCGGCCATCGCTTTGATTTCTGCATACTCTGTACCGCGAGGACCATAGACATCAACTTCTCCGTTCTCAAAGGCAAGTCTCTGAGCGTCCTGAGTGGGAATGATCTTGAAGATTATTCCATCGAGGTATGGAAGCTGCTTCCCGTCTTTGTCATGTTTCCAGTAGTATGGATTGCGGACAAATCTTACATATTGATCAGGTACGTATTCAACGGGAATAAACGGTCCAAGACCTACGATCTCACCGTTGTTAATTGCATCAACCGTCCAGAATTCTTTGAACTTTCCTTCTTTCACGTAAGATTCTGCGAGGTGCTTCGGGAATATAGGAATACCTCCAATGTATCTTATCGCAAGCCTGTAAGTTTTCTTCAGTGTTGTCTTCAACGTGTAATCATCGATCTTTTCAGCAACAGGCCAGTTGTCAGCAAAAAGATCTTGCATGTCGTTCGGAATGTCAGGATTGAAGTACACGTCGTTGATAGTGAACACAACGTCGTCCGCTGTGAACGGTGTTCCATCGCTCCATTTGATACCTTTTCTCAGGTACCAAACGATTTCCATGCTTCCATCCTCGTTCTGTTTGATCTCCCATCTTTCAGCGAGAGCAGGATGGATTCTTGCGTGATTGTCGAGTTCTATCATTGAAGCCATGAACCTTCCTATCACATCAGTTGAGCTCGTTTCTTGGGCAACAACATCGTTACAAGTTCTCGGTCCGGAAAGTGTTGGTACCACTAACGTTCCCCCGTACTGTCCTGTAGCATCCGCCCCGATGTACGTTTCAAACTGGGCAAACGGCGAAAGTTCGGCAAACAGGGCTAAAGCAAGAACCAAAGAAAGGGCCACTAAAAGTTTACGCATAACAACACACCTCCTTCTTTATGATGAATGTAGATGACATGCCACCCAATGATTCGGTGAAACTTCCTTCATAACAGGATACTCCCTTTCACATATTGGCATCTTATACGGACACCGCGGATGGAAGAAACATCCCACAGGTCTGTTTATAGGACTTGGAACACCACCTTTCAATATGATGCGTTCCCTTGCACGCTCAACTTTGGGATCGGGAATGGGGACAGCCGATAACAAGGCTTGTGTGTACGGATGAAGTGGGTTGTCAAATATTTCATCTGTATTACCCATTTCCACAATTCTTCCAAGATACATTATTCCTACCTCATGACTTATGAACCTTACAAGTCCTAGATCATGAGATATGAACAAGTAAGTAAAACCCATCTCTTCTTGAAGTTTCAAAAACAGGTTGATAACCTGCGCTTGAACGGACACATCTAGAGAAGCTGTCGGTTCGTCGAGTATCACGATCTCAGGATTTATGGAAATTGCCCTGGCTATGGCGATTCTCTGCCTTTGCCCACCGCTGAATTGGTGCGGATATCTTTCCAAATGATACTCTTTAAGGCCCACACTGAGAAGAAGGTTTTTTGCAATATCCATCGCCTCTTGAGAGGTTTTTGCTAACCCGTGAAACAGAATAGGCTCTGTCAAAATGTCTCCAACTGTCATTCTCGGATTCAAAGAACTCATTGGATCCTGGAAAACTATCTGTATTTTTCTTCTGAAGTTCATTCTCTTTTTCTCAATATCTGAAAGGATCAGACGGTAGAATTTATTTTCATCCCCGTCAGCTTTTTTAAAGAAAATTTCCGCGTATTTTTTGTCAACACCGTCCAAAGTATTCAAAATTTGGTCAGATGAGAGATTCTTTTTCATCTCGTTGAATATATCAACATAGGTCAGCTTTAAATAAGAAACAGCGTGCTTTTCTTTCATAAAGTAGTACGTGGTATCGTCACCGTCCACAACAATACGACCAGCGGTAGGATTTGTGAGGCGAAGTACCGTTTTCGCGGTTGTAGTCTTTCCACAACCAGATTCACCAACTAGAGCGAAGGTTTTCCCCTTCTCCACTGAGAAAGATATGTCGTCGACCGCTTTTACATAGCCAACGATTTTTTTTACGAGGAATCCTTTTCTGATAGGAAAATATTTCTTCAAACTCAGAACTTCCAGTGTTTTCATCGTAAACAACTCCTTTTCATACAATGAGTGTGTATCCCAATTTATCTACAACAGCTTTTATCTGTTCTTTTGACACCTTTTCATCGTCATACTCAACTCCAATAACTTCTGCATCCATTTCATAATCCACTTTATAAACTCCATCGAGTTTTTCAACTGTGGATTTTACCTTTTTGTAATCTTCCTCCGTTTTGGCATCTTTCAGCATGAAGTAATTCAACCTTTTCAACTCCCATACCTCCCTTCTAAGCGCATCTTCTCCTCTATTAATCTCCCATTTTTAGCTTCCCAAAAAGTGATCTTCTTCTTTCCAGGAAACTGAATGTATCTGACCTTCACCTTCCCCTTTGCAGTTCCTATCCATGCACCTTCCCTATCAATATAGTGTATCAAACCAGGTTCATCATCCGAACTATCTAACGATATCACACCAAATAATTTTACCTCATCATTTCCCAAAAAAACTCGGGCACCGGGTTTAGAATCATAAGCTCTTATTTTGTTTTTGACCGTTTCCGCATCTTTCGAAAAGTCGACAAAAAGATCTTCCTTTTTTATGATCGGTGCGTAGGTAGCTTGTGAATGATCCTGTTCTCTCAATTCTATTTTCCCTTTTTTCAACTTCTCAAAAAATTCGAGTACCATCTTTTTTGAAAGTTCGATCAACTTTCTCTCCAAGTGATCGAACGTTTCGAAAGGATCTATATCAACTTCTTCTTGTAACGCTATGGGACCTGCATCCAACTCTTTAACCATTCTGTATATCGTGACACCGGTTTTCTTCTCGCCGTTCTCAAGTGCCCTTTGTATGGGAGAAGCTCCTCTGTACTTCGGCAAAAGAGAAGGATGAACATTGTAGCAACCGTACTTCGGAAGAGAAAGAACCTTCTTACCCAAGATCTTTCCATAAGAGACAACCAAGATTACATCTGGAACCACAACTTGAAGAAAATCGAGAGCCTCCTTTTTGTTAATAGATTCCGGTTGTATGCAAGGAATCTTGTATTCCTCTGCCACAATTTTAACGGGAGTTGGTAACATCTTTCTACCTCTTCCCCGTGGTTTATCAGGCTGTGTCACTACTCCTACAATGTTGATACCGTTTCTCACCATGTGCTCTAGAATTTCGCCAGCGAATTCCGGTGTACCAACGAAGACTACTTTCAATCTGTCACCTTCCCCTTCACCATTTCTAAGGTTTTTCTGTCTGCTTTGACAGTGATCAATACGTAATCATCTTTGTAATCTTCACTTAGTATCTCCAACTTATCCCGTAAAGCATAGATTTGACCAATTTTTTCTACGGGAACTTTCAAAGTCTCTTGAATTTCTTTCCGAGCCAAAACTTTTTCTATCTTCTCCAAGAGAGTCTCCAATCCTTCTCTCTTTAAAGCTGAAACAAAAAGGGCATCTGGGTATTTTTGATTTAAAACTCTCAATCTCTCTTCCGGACAGAGATCAATCTTGTTGAACACAAGAATTCTAGGGATTCTATCAGCTCCAATTTCCTCCAACACCTTTTCAGAAGCAGTCTTTTTCTCTTCAACATAGGGATCAGATGCATCCAAAAGATGTACAATAACATCCGAAAACTTTATTTCTTCGAGGGTAGCTTTGAAAGCACTTACAATGGTGTGAGGAAGCTTTCTTATGAAACCAACTGTATCACTTACCAAAATGACCCTTCCGTTTCTCAATTTCAAACGTCTTGTCACCGGTTCGAGTGTGGCAAAAAGCTTATCAGCGATATAAACATCACTTTCCGTAAGGGCTTTAAGAAGCGTTGATTTCCCAGCATTAGTGTATCCCACTATAGATACGTGTGGAATTTTCTTTTCGAGTCTTTGTTTTCTCTGAACAGCTCTTTCATGTTCGATTTCTTTCAATTTTCTTTTCAATTGAGAAATGCGATTCTTTATGTGTCTTCTCAGGACTTCGAGCAACGGTTCACCAGGTCCTCTGGTACCTATTCCACCTCCGAGTCTCGAGAGCTCTTCCCCCTTGCCTACCAACCTGGGTAGTTCGTAAAGTAGACTAGCCATTTCCACTTGAAGTTTACCTTCCTCACTGGTGGCATGACGAGCGAATATTTCTAGAATCACCTGTGTCCTATCGAGAACTTCCACATCAAGAAATTCTCTCATATTTTTCGATTGAACAGGTGATATTTCATCATCTACTACCACAAGATCCGCTTCGCAGAATTCTATCATTTCTTTCAACTTTTCCAGTTTTCCTTTCCCCAGATACGTTGTAGGATCTGGCTTGGTCCTCTTTTGCCAAAGCCATTCAACAACATCGACCCTCAACGTTTCACACAACCCTTTCATTTCTTCGAGGGATTCTCTTATCTTTTCTTCGTCCCTTCCCACAGCTACTATGATAGCTTTTTTTCCCTCAAGATCCCTGATCTTCAGTGGTCCCAGCCTCCTGTTCAGCTTCCTGCTTTTTCGGCATCAACAGAACATAAGAGGATGGAATGATAGTACTGATCGCATGTTTGTAAATTAGACTCTGTTGATTCCCGCTCTCTAGAAGAACCGTGTAACTGTCAAAAGATCTGATAAACCCTTTGGTCTGAAAACCGTTAACCAGGTATACCTTCACTTCGATTTTGTTGACTCTAAGGTGATTCAGAAATCTGTCCTGAAGGTTGAACTTTTCGGCCAAGATAAACTCCCCCCTCAACACATGTTCAAATATAGATTATACCGAAAAATTCCTGACTATCAGGTTTTTGAGTTCTTTTTTCACGTCTTTTTTGTCCATGAGAGTAAGGTTGTACCACACTGCATCCTCGTACCTTTTGAACCAGATGATTTGTCTGCGTGCGAAATGTCTCGTGTTCCGCTTAATCAAATGAACCATCCTGTCAAAATCGTATTTTCCTTCTAAATAATCGATCACTTCTTTGTATCCAATGGTCTTCATAGAGTTGAGATCCTTGGAGTATCCCATGTTTAGAAGTCTTTTCACTTCGTCAACAAGACCCATCTCAATCATTTTGTCCACTCTTTTGTTTATTCTGTTGTAAAGATCGTATCTTTCCCTTGTCAAGACCACTATAAAAAACCTATCGTCACCCTTCGTTTTCTTTTGAAGTTCGGAAATTCTTCTTCCTGTTTTCATATAAACTTCCAGAGCCCTGATGGTTCTTTTCAAATCGTTCGGATGAATACGAGTAGCAGCCTCCGGATCGAACTCTTCTAACATCTTCCTGAGAATCCCGGGCTCTTTCCTTTCAAGTTCTCTGAGTTCCCTTCTCACATTCTCATCAGCAGGAACACCTTCGAATATACCCCTCACCAACGCATCCGCATAAAGTCCCGTACCACCAACATAAACAGGTATTTTCCCTTTTCTAAGAATATCTTCCATCACTTTGAGAGAATCTTTCCTGTACAGAAAAGCGTTGTAGTACTCATCTGGATCTAGGATGTCTATCATATAATGGGGAACTTTTCTTCTTTGTTCAGGAGTTGGTTTAGCGGTTCCTATATCCATGTAACGATAGATCTGCCTGGAATCCATCGATATGATTTCAGCTCCTAATTCTTCGCACACCTCGACCATAATATCTGTTTTCCCCACAGCCGTTGGACCACCAACTATGGCTATTTTCATCGTTTGTAGATCACCCCGTAGACCACTCCGCTCTTTTTCGAACCCTTCAATTCATCCACTTTTATTCTTTTGAACAAAGAGTCTTTTACGTGACTTTTCAAGATGACTTTTTTTCTAGCGATTCTGAGCATTTCTCTCACATCTTCCTCGTCCACCGTGTCGTACACAGCGAAAGGTCTCAAAGGATTCATTGCAGAAGATTCATAAACAGGATTCTCGAACATAGGATCGCAGTATACGACATCAAAAGATTCAGCCGGCTGTTTTCTTATGTAATCTTTGAAATTAGCATAATACAGTTCTATCCTTTTCAAAGCTTCTTTCAACCACTTCACGTCTGTTTCGAAATGCTCTATTCCGTACTTCACGACGGTGTATATATGAATCGACCCTTCGAGTCCAACAACCTTCCCCTCTGGAAGAAAGGCTGCCATCAAAATCGCTTCACCACCAAGTCCAAATGTTGTATCCAAAACTATCTCGTTGCCTTTCGGTTGAAGAACCTCTATCAAATAATCCTTTTGGCCACTTTTTATGTTTCTCATCCGGAGAACTGCGGAAGACGGATGAAAAAAAAACTCCCCTCCCGGCCATTTTATAGAAAGCCTGTTCCTCTCTACAACATAGTAAAAATCCACATTCGTTTCTTTCAATCTTTTTCGGGGAACATAGATGGTTCCTAGACTCTCAGCGAGTTCCTGGGCCTTCATTATCTGCTCCTTGTCTGGTTTGTGAGAAGTCGTTACTACGAAGTTTTTCATTCTCTATCACCTCTAAAAGCTTCTGGTTGAGGAGCTTCTGATGCTCGATTTTTTCTTTTAAATCTTCGTATTTCTCCAAAAGTTGTCGATGTTCTGTTTCAACTAATCGATAGTTGTGATAGCTTACAATGAAAACAAAAACCATGAAGAAAAGAAGCGTCAAAAGGCCGAGATTAATCTTCAAAGACCGTCTTCTTTTAGGTTTCAACTTAAAACGCGATCTCGTAGTTATCCCTCCCCTCCTTTACGATAAGGGAAGTGCTTTCTTCATCGAAAAACACGTTCACTTCGTATTCTCCTTTTGGTCTTGGTAAATAGAACAGAAAGCTCTTTCCATAAACAGGTACACTCATTTCGTGATCCTCGAACTTCAATGTTACAACACTGCCTTCCTGCGTGAGTTCACCCCGGACCAGAACAGGATTTTCTAAAACAAATACTCTCTTTTCTTTCAAATCCAAAAGAAGGTAAGCTGTTTCATTGACCAACGAATCTGTAGCAAAATTGGAAACGTCATGATAGAGGACCACCGGAGTCGCTGAAAACGAGAGAATGATATCAGTGGATGCTGTCGTTATCGTTGCATTGACCATCAAGTTCATCTCAAACAAATTGAACGGAGTGTCCACGGTTGTGAAATAACTCCCCTCACCGAAAAGAACCTCTCCTAGGCGGTATTTCTTATTGTCCAATTCAAACTCGCTATGCTCACTATCCACATCCTCGGTTGTTCCGATGTGAAAGATGTACACATAAAGATCTGCCTTGGTGGGACCTAGAAATCCACATCCCGAGACGAACAAAAATGCCAAAATAATGAAAAAAAGAGTTCTCACCCACGAACACCTCACAAGATATAGGAGCTCAAATCCTCGTCTTGAACGATCTTCTCTAATCTCTTTCTTACGTACTCAGCGTCTATGATCACCTTTTTCTCCGGAAGATCCGGTGCTTCGAAGGATATTTCTTCCAGTACCTTTTCCGCAACTGTGTAAAGTCTTCTTGCTCCTATGTTCTCGAGTCTTTGATTCAGCTGGTACGCTATCCTAGCCATTTCCTTTATTCCGTTCTCTGTGAAAACAAGCTCTACCCCTTCAGTCGAAAGAAGTGCCTGGTACTGTTTTATTATGGCGTTCTCTGGTTCCTTCAATATTCTCACAAAATCTTCTTCAGTGAGTGGCGAGAGCTCCACACGTATAGGAAACCTTCCCTGCAGTTCTGGTATCAAGTCAGAAGGCCTAGATACGTGAAAAGCCCCGGCTGCTATGAAAAGGATGTAATCCGTCCTTACGGGGCCGTATTTCGTCATGATCGTGGTTCCTTCCACTATTGGAAGCAAGTCACGTTGTACTCCTTGCCTGGAAACATCTGGACCGGAAGTACTTTCTTTTCCCGTTATCTTATCGATTTCGTCTATGAATATGATTCCTCTGTTTTGTGCCCTATCCAATGCCTCTTGGATCACTTTGTCCATATCGATCAACTTTTCCGCTTCCATTGGAAGCAACATTTTTCTTGCTTCTGAAACTTTCATCCTTCTTTTCTTTTTCTTCTTCGGTAAGAGCCCACTAAACATGTTCGAAATCTCTATTCCTAAATCCTCCATTCCCGGCCCAAACATTCCTATAAGGGGAGGGGCTGCTTCTTCGATCTCGATTTCTATTTCTTCGTCTTCCAATTCTCCTTTTCTAAGTCTTTCTCTCATCTCCTCTCTTTTCGCTCTGAACCTGCGTCTGTCTTCGGGTGTTAACTGTTGCTGCTGGCCTCCCGTTATCAGATTGATAAAAGGATTGGTAACGGTGGGTACCACTCTCGATTCCGGTACGAGCGCATCCAATATTCTCTCTTCAACGAGTTCTTGTGCCCTCTCTTCCACTTCCTTTATTTTCTCCTGTTTCACCATGTTAACACTGATCTCAACCAGATCTCTTATCATGGAGTCAACATTCTTTCCAACGTATCCAACCTCTGTGAATCTCGTGGCTTCTACTTTTAGAAAAGGCGAACCAGAGAGCTGTGCGAGTCTCCTTGCTATTTCCGTTTTTCCAACACCTGTTGGTCCAATCATAAGTATGTTCTTGGGCAAAACTTCCTTTCTCCACTCCTCTGGAAGTTTCTGCCTTCTGATTCTGTTTCGAACAGCTATCGCAACGGCTTTTTTCGCCTCTTGTTGGCCAATAATGTATTTATCGAGCTCTTGTACAATTTCTCTCGGTGTCATTTCATCAAAACTCTTCATGAACAACACACCTCCTAAACTTCTTCGATCACCACGTTTTGGTTCGTGTAAATGCAAATTTCCCCTGCTATCTTCATAGCTTCTTCCACTATTTCTCTTGCCGAAAGATCGGTGTTTCTGAGCAAGGCCTTCGCGGCAGCGAGTGCGTAAGGTCCTCCAGAACCTATAGCAGCCGCATCATCGTCGGGCTGTATCACCTCACCATTTCCAGAAATAATGAATATGTTTTCCTTGTCAGCCACCAACAATAAAGCTTCCAGTCTCCTCAGAACTCTGTCGGTTCTCCAGTCTTTGGCAAGTTCTACCGCAGCCTTTGTGAGATTTCCTCCCCATTCCCTTAGTTTTGCTTCGAATCTATCGAAAAGCGTCATGGCATCCGCCACAGATCCCGCAAAACCGGCGAGTACCCTCCCCTCACCGAGCTTTCTCACTTTTCTTGCGTTTCCCTTAAGAACCGTGGTGCCAAAAGTAACCTGTCCATCGCCGCCCATCACAGTTTTCCCATTTCTTCTTACAACAAGGATAGTTGTTCCATGGAATTTCATGATTTAACACCTCCTCAGATTATTTTAACTCAACTTCGTGATTAAAGGAAATGATATCATTTCAAATAAGGAGGTGCGAAATTGAGAAAGGTAGGAGTGGCATTGAGTGGAGGAGTAGACAGCGCAGTGGCTTTGTATCTGCTTTTGAGAAAGGGATACAAAGTCAAAGCATTCCACATGAAAACGAAAGAAGATGAGTTCTTCATCAAAAAAGAAGTGAAGAAAAAGGTGTGCTGTAGCCCATCCGATACAGCAGATGCTGTTAAGATAGCTAGATCTTTGGGTGTGGAAATGGAGATCGTTGACGTTAGAGATATCTTCAGAGAAAAAGTCATAGAACCTTTCAAAAGAGATCTTCTTAGAGGTCTCACACCGAATCCATGTGTTCATTGCAACCGATACGTAAAATTCGGTTATTTCATGGATTATGTTCTCTCGAAAGGATTCGATCTTTTCGCGAGTGGACACTATGCAAGAATTGAATACAGCGATAAGTATGGAAAAAACGTTGTCAAAAAAGGAATAGATCGCAAGAAAGATCAATCATACTTTCTTGCAAGAATAGAACCATGGAGAATTGAAAAACTTCTGTTTCCAAACGGTGTCTACACGAAAGAAGAGATAAGGCGAATTGCAGAAGAGGCAGGAATACACGTCGCAAAAAAACAAGAAAGTCAGGATGTTTGTTTCATACCCGATGGAAGCCTGGAGAGTTTCTTGAAGGACGAAGGAGTAAATCTTAAAGAAGGAGAGGTAGTTACAACGAAAGGGGAGAGAGTAGGAACTCATTTTGGATATCCTCTGTACACCATCGGTCAGAGAAAAGGTATGAAAATATCGAAATTTGGAAGAAGATTTTATGTACGCAACAAGGTTCCTGAGAAAAATTTGGTGGTTGTTTCCGATCTCGAAGAGGTTTTCTTTTCCGGATTGATAGCAGAGAATCCCGTGTGGCATGTTGACGTACCAAAAGAATTCAAATGCGTGTGTAGGGTGAGAAAAAAATCCGAAGAGGCTCCTGCAACCGTAAGACTCAAGGCCAACATGATAGAGGTTATTTTTGAGAAGAAAGTTTTCGCTGTGACTCCCGGACAAATAGCTGCTTTCTACAATGGAGATATTCTATTGGGAGGAGCGATCATAAAGGAGGGAATACCATGAGAAGCATTGTTCAAAACAAGGTGGAAGAGTGTCTTGAAATCTTGAAATGGGACAAAACGAAATGGCCTGAATTCTGGGGTATTTTGAGAAAAAAATTTGGTCCCATCGTCCCAAACTATGAAAAAAAGCTGGAGCTTGGTGAAGAAGACATCAAGAACATCCTGTGGGAAATCGAAAGGAGAGAGTTGGACAGATTCAAATGGGAATGGCTCGACGTTTCCCGAAACAAAAAAGTGGAGTGTGCTGAAGCTCTCTCTGAAAGAGAAGAATTTTTAGAATTGAAACGAGAAGACTTCTCTGTTTTCTTGATGTCTCTCCTAGGGATTTGTGATTGGGTTGTCGTCGATGGTGAGAAAGAAAAGATTGTAGTAGTGGACGTGTTCTCTCTCTGGAGAAAAGGTTTCCTCAAAGATCTTTCCTTGGTAACTCTTCAAGCTGTTATCGGTCTTCGAAGGGGAGAAGATAAAGGAAATTACGAAGGAAAAGAAAGATACTTCGAAGTACTCATGAAAGACGTGGAAAAGATTCTGACTGAGAGCAAAGAACCTTTGAAAGAGTTGTGCAAATTCCTAAGAAACCATGTACCTTATTACGATTGGGTAGGATTTTATTTCGTAGAAGATGGAAAATTGAAGCTCGGTCCGTTTGTCGGCGAACCCACGGAACACGTCGAAATTCCCTTTGGGATCGGCATATGTGGCCAGGCAGCAGAAAGAAGAGAAACTTTCATTGTTCAGGATGTCAGTAAAGAAACGAACTATCTCTCTTGTAGTCCAAAAACAAAGGCAGAAATCGTGATACCTATCTTTAAAGATGGCGAAATAATAGGGGAGTTGGATATAGACTCCCACAGCTATTCACCGTTCTCCGAAGAAGATAGGAAATTCCTTGAGAACGTTTGTTCTCTCGTGTCAAAGGTGGTGTGAGGGCGTCCTCACACCACTCTTTTGAAGTGTTCGATGGATCTGTCCCAAGTCTTCTCCGCATCGTTTGGGAAGTAACATGCGGGAAGTTCGCCGTGTTGTCTGTGGTAGTGCATACATTCACAACATATTCCTTTCCTTGGACAACCTGGATAAGAACAGTTACAGTAGGACAGGTTTCTTTCCTTGTTTGGACACGTCTTCACATTTTCACCTCCAAATTTCTCATCATCTGATCGTCTGTGTCCAAAAAATTGTTGATTTCCTGTGACAGTTTGATAACTAGGTAAAACCAGTAAACGCCCAAGGTAAGAATCGTCAGAAGAAAGACTGAAAGAACATTCCTATCCTTTACAGTACTTTTGAACTCTGCATCGAATATCGTCCTATAAAGACGTCTTTTCAAATCTTGAAGCTTCTTGATTGTTTCAAACAGGAAATGCAAGAAAACCACGAAAAAGACGATCTGTAGTAGCGAGAAAATCCACACTTCTGGGAAAAGAAATCCAAGAAACCAAAAAACAACGAAAGTGGAATAAGACCAACCTGGAACCAGTGGTTTTTCGTTAATCACCATCGAGTATCTCCTAGCCAACTCCAATGTCTTTAAAGCATTTTCGTTCAGTAAAAAGGCCCATTGTCTGTATACGATAAGAAGAGAGAAGACTGAGACCGTCGAAAGAAAGAGAATAGCCAATCCTACTACATGGTTGGGATTTCCAACTAAGAACTCTCTATAATATTCTACCAACAAAATGCTACTCAAAACCGATAAGACAACTCCAATCCAAGCAAGATTTACGTTCACTCTTTTCAATTTCTTCCCCTCCAATGTTCCAGAAGATCGTCCCAGGCGCTATCTCTTATAAAATCAGAAAGAGCGGAAAAATCTTCCCAGTAATCGAAATTGCTGGAATCGAGGGGAAAGTATATGAGTAAATCGAAGGAATCCTCCGGTGTACCATAAACCCTAGCGGAAAATATTGCATTGTATAGATTCGTACCGTAAGAAGATAGAGTGGAGTCGGTTGAGTTCACGAACGACTCGGCGAAGCTGTCGAGTTCGACCAGTTCAATCTCTTTTCCACCGATAGATCTCCTTTTGAACTCGAAACTCCAAGGAGAAATATCATTCTCAATCATATAATCTGCTATCTTGTTCAACCAGTACATCACATCTTCGAGCTTGGAGGTGTCCCAGACACTCAAAGACACGTTAGTCCCATAAGTTTCTTTGTAG
Source organism: Thermotoga sp. KOL6 (assembly GCF_002866025.1). NCBI lineage: Bacteria > Thermotogati > Thermotogota > Thermotogae > Thermotogales > Thermotogaceae > Thermotoga > Thermotoga sp. KOL6. The sequence goes on along the minus strand of NZ_LNDE01000002.1, from coordinate 311,936 downwards.
GCCTCTACCAACTTCCTCATCAAATCTCTCACACTAGAGGAATATCTCAAAGGTGCATAATCCCAACCATCAACAGGTATTTCTTCAGAAGAAGCAATGATGTACTTCGCTACATTTTTCAACTCCCAAAGTATCTCAAACGTTCCCATAATGCAAGCATCGAACCCCAAAACTGTCACAGGATGAGATTTTAAAACATCTTTTATCTCATTTATTGTCAGAAAATCACCATCGGTTTCATCGTACGCAATCCCTTTCGATGATGTTTTCGATACAGATTCACCGCGCCACCAGAAACCATGATTCCAGATGACAAGAAAAGTGTACGGTAGGCTATATTCCAACAAAAATTGTTTCAGGGCTTCAGGATCACCTGAGTTTATCTCATTGAAGGTTTTCAAAGGAACAACAATATCTTCAATTCGATACAACGTATCTGTTGATGAAGCATAATCCACCATTGCAAAAACGTTTATCCACGACAAGTTACCCTCAGCTTCCCCGAGATCTTTTTCCACATGGCTTTCGAGATTGTTATCAGCGGCGATCCAGATGAGGAAAGAGAGGGAATAATTCGGTGAGAAAAGGCATCCAAAGAGTAAAAGGAACAAGCTACCTGTTAAGATAAACAAACTTTTTGCCTTGATAGGAGTTCCTCCTTTCCATTTCTCTTTCTATCGTGTTTATAATCTCTATTTTACTCTTTCCCCAATTGCCAAAAATCGTCCCTTCTCTCGGAGGATCCGCAACGAGCCTGTGAATTACGACATTCGGCGAGAGATGCTCAAGAAAAACTATGACTCTGTTCACATATTCTTCCAAACTACAGATCTTTATCTCTCCTCTTTTATACATCTCTGCAAGCTTCGTTCCTTCAACAACGTATAGTGAATGTATTTTCACACCGTCCACATCGAGAGCGGAAAGGATCTTGGCAGTTTCTATCACATCGATCATATCATCCCAAGGAAGGTTCAGTATCACATGAACGATTAATTCTATTCTCCGACGTTTCACTCTCACGGCCGCGTCAATGAATTCTGCTAAAGTGTGGCCCCTATTTATTTTTTCGAGTGTTTTGTAATTTGCCGTTTGCAATCCCAATTCAATAGAAACATCTACTCTCTCCTTGAATTCTTCTAGGAGATCTAGAACAGATTCCGACACAAGATCTGGCCGTGTGGAAACAGAAAGCTGAACAATACTTTCATCTATTAAAGCTTCCTCGTATTTCTTCCTCAATTCTTCAACGGGTGCGTAAGTATTGCTGAACGCTTGAAAGTAAGCTATAAACTTTTTGATCCCACGTTTTTCATATTTTTCTTTTAATCTCACCACTTGCTCTCGTATTGGAAGTTTCATAAGAGTGGTGAATCCGCTTCCCGTGGCATCACAGTAAATACAACCGCCCTTTCCTTTCGTCCCGTCCCTGTTTGGACAAGAAAAACCACCGAATATGACTATTCTTTGAACTCTTTCTCCGTATTTTTCTTTCAAGTATTCGCTCAATTTTCTGTAACGCACAATTCTTCCCTCCTCAGTTCTATGATACAATAATTCAAAGAAAACTCGCTTTTAAGGAGGAGATGCACCTTGCGAATGAAACAGCTGTACGCTCCTACTCTAAAAGAAACGCCATCGGATGTTGAAACGGTGAGTCATGAATATCTCCTTCGCGGTGGATTTATTAGAAAAGTGGCTGCAGGCATCTACACTTACCTTCCCCTTGGAAGGAGAGTCCTTCTTAAAATAGAAAATATTGTTCGTGAAGAGATGAACCGCATAGGCGCCCAAGAGATCTTGATGCCCATCCTTCAACCCGCGGAACTTTGGAAAAAATCAGGAAGATGGGACGATTATGGTCCCGAGATGATGAAACTCAAAGATAGACATGGACGAGACTTCACTCTAGGACCCACACACGAAGAGATAGTCACAGATCTCGTGAAAAACGAATTGAGATCATACAGACAGCTTCCTTTGGTTGTTTATCAAATAGCGAATAAGTACAGAGACGAAATAAGGCCTCGATTCGGTCTTTTGAGAGCGAGAGAATTCGTGATGAAAGATGCTTACAGCTTTCATCAGGATTGGAAATCTTTGGACGAAACTTACGAACTTTTCAAAGAGGCGTACTCCCGAATTATGGAAAGACTCAATGTGAAATACATGGTGATTGAAGCAGAAACAGGCGCAATCGGTGGAAACGCCTCCCACGAATTCGTTGTGCCGGCAAAGATCGGTGAGACGAACGTTCTCTACTGTGAAAAATGTGGCTATCAAGCGAGTGATGAAAAGGCAGAATACAAAGGATCGTATCCACAGGAGGATGAACCTGAAAAACCTCTGGAAAAAGTCCCCACCCCCAACGTCAGAACGATAGAAGAAGTTTCAAAGTTTCTTGGAGTTTCTCCTAGAAAGATAGTAAAATCGCTTCTTTTCAAAGGAAGAGACGGGTATGTAATGGTTCTCATAAGAGGAGATTTAGAGCTCAACGAAGCGAAACTCAAAGCACATTTGAAAGATCAATCGTTGAGACTCGCCACTCCCGAGGAGGTGCTCGAAGATTTTGGTGTACCGATTGGATTCATTGGACCAGTCGGTGTAGACGTCAAGAAAGTTGCTGATTACAGTATCAAGGGTTTGAAAAATTTCGTGGTAGGTGGGATGGAAGAAGATACACACTATGTCAATGCGAATCATTCAAGGGATTTCAAAGTAGACGAATGGTATGATCTAAGGACTGTTGTCGAGGGAGATCCTTGTCCTGTCTGTGGTACGCCCCTTAAGGCAACAAAAGGAATCGAACTGGGGCATATTTTCAAGCTGGGAACAAAGTACTCTGAAGCTATGAAGGCTTACTTCACGGATGAAAACGGTGAATTGAAACCTTTCATCATGGGGTGCTACGGCTGGGGTGTATCCCGAACGATGGCCGCGGTTGTAGAACATTTTCACGATGAAAACGGCATGATATGGCCACTCTCGGTAGCACCTTACACAGTCATTATCGATATTTTGAACATGAACGATCCAGAACAAAAGCAAGTTGGTGAGGAGCTGTACCGTCTGCTTCTCGATAGAGGTGAAGAAGTTGTCCTCGATGACAGGGAAGTTTCTCCTGGATTCAAATTCAAGGATGCGGATTTGATAGGCTTCCCAATAAGAGTAAACGTGGGAAAGTCTCTCAAAGACGGTGTGGTCGAACTCAAGAAACGTTACTCCAAAGAATTGGTGAGAGTGAAGATAGACAACGGCTACAGTCTATTTCTTGAGATTTTGGAAAAGATGAAGAAAGAATACGATCCTAAGGAGGCAAACGAATGAACTACAGTAAGCTATCATCGGCCACCATTCAGGGAATAGAAGCGATGAAGATAGATGTAGAAGTAGATTTCGACAATAGAAGTGTTTTCAACGATATAGATGTAGTAGGGCTCGGAGACACCGCGGTGAAAGAAAGCAGAAAACGGGTGAAGAGTGCTATATTGAACAGCGGATTTTCTTTGCCACACGGGAAATTCGTCGTTAATCTAGCTCCTGGAGATGTGAGAAAAGAAGGCTCCATGCTCGATTTACCGATAGCACTGTGTATACTTGCCTCAACCGGGATCGTAAAGGTGAACGAAGACACTCTCGCTGTTGGAGAACTTTCGTTGAGTGGTGAAGTGAAACGCGTCAGTGGTATACTGCCGGTTCTTCTTTCCCTTTCTGAACATTTCAACGGAATGGTGATAATACCTAAAGATAACGAAGAAGAAGCCAAATGTGTAAAAGGATTGCACGTGTACGCCGTGAGAACTCTCAGAGAATGTGTGGAATTTTTGAGAGGAGATATTTCTTTAAAGAACATCGAATATTCTGGAATAAGAGCAATCGATCCCATACAAAATATCGATTTTTCCGACGTCAGAAATCATGAAATGGTGAAAAGAGCCGTCGAGATAGCAGTTGCTGGTTTCCACAACATTTTGATGATAGGAAATCCTGGATCTGGAAAAACCATGATAGCCAAAAGAATTCCCACAATCTTTCCTCCAATGACAGAAGAGGAAATCATCGAAACAAGCAAAGTGTACAGTGCTGCTGGTTACCCAGGGATCATTCGAAACCGCCCGTTTCGTTCCCCACATCACACAGCTTCTACAGTTTCTATCATCGGTGGTGGAACTTCTCCGAAACCTGGTGAGATCTCTTTAGCCCACAACGGTGTGCTGTTCCTCGACGAATTGCCAGAGTTCAAAAGGGATGTCCTCGAAGCACTAAGGCAACCTTTGGAAGAACACAGGGTCACCGTCTCGCGAGCGAAATTCACCGTCACTTACCCTGCTCGGTTCATGTTAGTGGGTGCTATGAATCCTTGTCCATGTGGAAATCTAGGAGATGAGAAACAGCCGTGTGTTTGTTCTCCTAGAGACATCCTTCGATACAAGAAGAAAATATCGGGTCCGTTGCTGGACAGAATCGATGTAGTGGTGAATGTTCCAAAGCTTTCTTTTGAAGAGATGATGAAAAAAGCTGAAGGAGAGAAAAGTTCTCGTATCAGAGGGCGTGTTATAAAAGCTAGAAACATTCAGAGAAAACGTTTCAAGGAGACGGACATCTCTTTCAACTCGCAGATGACGCACAAGATGTTGAGAAAGTACGTTCAACTTGACGCAGAAAGTGAAGAATTTCTGAAAAGGTATGTTGACAGATACGGACTATCGGGAAGAAGAATAGACAAGATTCTCAAGTTATCGAGAACAATTGCCGATCTGGAAAACTCTGAAAAAATTGAACTAAAGCATCTTGCAGAAGCTTTGCAATACAGATTCAGAGAAGATTAACTCCACCAAAATTTTCTTTCAGCTATCTCATCCATTCTTTTTCTCTCTTTCAGATTCTCCTCTGTTAAATATTCCCTGTATTTTCGTTCTTTCAACTTTTCCAAAATCTTTCGTTCTTTCATCTTTTCAAGAAGTTTTTTTCTGATTTCCTCCCGATCTCTCATGAGTTCATCCAATTCTCTTCTAAGGTCTTCAATTTTTTTCTCGTAGAAAACTATTTGAGATCTCATTTCGAGTACATCGTTTTTCGTAAGGAGGCGTTTGCGGAGAAAATTATGTTCTACGCTTTTCTTTTTTTCTGAAAGTTGATGTATAATCTTTCTAGTATTTTCTATCTTTTCAGAGATCTTTGAAAGATCATTTTTTAAAGTTTCTTCTTCTTTTATTCGAACCTCGTATATTTTTTGGAGTCTAAACCTAAACGGCACAAGAATCACCTCTAAAATATTTGATTGAATCACACAATGAGTGATAGAATTAAATAAGGCTTTAGTAACTCACAATAATATTTTATCAGAAATTCGGAGGAGAAAGTTTTGTTCACAAAAGAAGAACTCATGGAGATAGTAGCAAAAAGGGTGGAAAATTGTACAGCTTGTCCTCTGTATCTCACGAGGACCAATGTTGTTGTGGGTGAAGGAAATTTGGATACTCGAATCGTCTTCGTCGGAGAGGGACCAGGAGAAGAGGAAGACAAAACGGGAAGGCCTTTTGTTGGAAGAGCAGGTATGTTGCTCACTGAGCTTCTCCAAGAAACTGGGTTCAGGCGGGAAGATGTCTATATTTGCAATGTAGTGAAGTGTAGACCCCCTAACAATAGAACTCCCACTTCCGAGGAGAGACTAGCGTGTAAACATTTTTTGCTTGCTCAACTTGAGATCATAAATCCCGATGTGATAGTTGCTCTGGGTGCTACTGCTCTGTCTTTTTTTATTGAAGGAAAAAATGTTTCCATAACGAAAGTGAGAGGCACCCCCATTGACTGGCTGGGAGGAATAAAAGTTGTTCCGACTTTTCATCCGAGTTATCTTTTGAGGAACAGAAGCAAGGAATTACGAAAAACAGTTCTGGAAGATTTTAAGAAAGCAAAAAGTTTTATAAAGGAGGTTTGATAAGATGCCAAGGGGCAGGAAGAAAACGCTGACACCAGCTCTCGAAGACTATCTTGCCGTGATTCAAGAGATCCTTCAAAAACAACCAGCTGCAAGGGTGAGCGTCATTGCGAGAAAGATGGGTGTCAGTTTACCCAGTGTAACGAATGCTATGAAAAGACTTTCAGAACTTGGATACGTAGAGTATGAAAAGTACGGTTATATCACACTTACAGAGAAAGGTAAAAGAAAGGCAAGATCACTCAGGGGTTCCCAAAACAGACTCAGAAATTTCTTTTTCTATGTAATGGGAATACCTTCACCCACAGCCGAGAAACTCGCACGTCATTTTTCACACTTTTTGGACACAAAAACTAGAAGCAGATTTAAAAAGTTCTATGATATAATGGTGAATTTCGACGAAAGTAAGGTACAAGAATTGAAGGAATTTCTCGAAGAAAGCAAAAGGATCGTGAACGTTCAAGAGATACCTGAAGAGGCGAAAAACATCGAAGAAGAAGAGGAGGAAGCGTGATTATGAACGTTTTGGTGACGGGCGGTGCAGGTTTCATTGGATCACATTTGGTCGACAAATTGATAGAAAAAGGATTTGGGGTCATCGTAGTAGACAATCTTTCCTCTGGAAGGGTAGAAAACTTGAACAAAAACGCACTTTTTTACGAGCAGAGCGTGGAAGATGCTGAAATGATGGAACGAATTTTCTTCTTGCACAAGCCCGAATACGTGTTCCATCTCGCCGCACAGGCAAGCGTCGCAGTTTCAGTGAAAGAACCAGTGAAAGATGCAGAAACAAACGTAATTGGTTCACTGACACTTCTCGAAAAATCTGTCAAATACGGTGTAAAAAAATTTATCTTCTCTTCCACTGGAGGAGCAATCTATGGCGAAAATGTGAGGACCTTTCCCACTCCAGAAACCGAAGTTCCCTGTCCTATATCTCCGTATGGTATAGCTAAGTATTCTGTAGAAATGTACCTTGACTTCTTTGCCAGAGAGTATGGATTGAAATATACTTCTTTGAGATACGCCAACGTTTATGGTCCCAGACAAGATCCTCATGGAGAAGCGGGAGTTGTAGCCATATTCTCTGAGAGGATGCTGAAAGGCGAAGAAGTGTACATATTTGGTGACGGTGAATATGTAAGGGATTATGTCTACGTAGATGATGTGGTGAGAGCGAATCTCCTCGCCATGGAAAAGGGAGACAACGATGTCTTCAACATAGGAACGGGAAGAGGAACCACCGTTAACCAGCTCTTCAGAATGCTCAAGGAAATAACAGGTTACAATAAAGAACCTGTTTACAAACCGCCGAGAAAGGGTGATGTTAGAAAGAGTATTCTGGACTGGTCAAAAGCGAAGGAAAAACTCGGCTGGGAACCTACAGTTGCTTTAGAGGAGGGATTGAAACTCACCGTTGAGTATTTCAGAAAAACCCTTGACTGAGCTGTTCAGACCACAAGACTTTGATGATTTCATTGGGCAGGATCACTTGTTCGGTGAAAATGGAATCTTGAGAAGAACACTGAAAACCGGTAAAATGTTTTCTTCGATACTTTATGGACCACCGGGGTCTGGGAAGACCTCGGTTTTTTCACTTCTGCGGAGACACTTTGACGGCGAGGTTATTTATCTGAGTTCCACGGTTCATGGGGTCTCTGAGATAAAAAATGTTATCAAAAGAGGGGAACAATTGAAAAAATACGGAAAAAAATTGCTATTGTTTCTCGATGAAATACATAGACTCAACAAGAATCAACAAATGGTTCTAGTTACACACGTGGAACGAGGAGACATCATCTTAGTAGCAACTACTACGGAAAATCCCAGTTTTTCGATTGTACCCGCACTGCTTTCGAGATGTAGAATACTCTATTTCAAACGGCTTTCTGAAGAGGATCTTCTTAAAATATTGGAAAGAGTTTCAAATGACTTGAAAATGAACATGGAAGAGAATGTGAAGAAAGTGATCGTAAAAAACTCTGAAGGGGATGCAAGAAAGCTCTTGAATACCCTCGAAATTGTTCATCAAGTATTTGGAACAAAAAAAGTGACATTTGAGGATTTGAGAGATCTTCTAGGGAATAACGTAAGTTACACTAAAGAAAATCATTACGATTTTGCATCCGCTTTCATAAAAAGTTTAAGAGGAAGCGATCCAAATGCATCCGTTTATTATCTGGTGAAAATGGTGAACATGGGAGAAGATCTCAGATTCATAGCCAGAAGAATGATTATATTCGCGAGTGAAGATATAGGGATGGCGGATCCCAATGCCCTCAATATAGCTGTTTCAACGGCAATAGCGGTTGAACACGTGGGATTGCCTGAGTGTCTGTTGAATCTTGTGGAATGCGCCATATACCTCTCACTTGCACCAAAAAGCAACGCCGTGTATCTTGCTATGAAAAAAGCACAAGAGCTTCCCCTTGAGGATGTTCCTCTTTTTTTGAGGAACCCTGTTACAGAGGAGATGAGAAGAAGAGGTTATGGAAGAGGGTACATGTATCCACACGACTTCGGAGGATTCGTTAAGGTAGATTACCTTCCCGAAAAATTGAGAAACGAAATTCTGTTTTCGCCAAAAGGAGCTGGCTTTGAGAAAGAACTCCTTGAAAGACTCAAACATCTCTGGCCGGAGAAATACGGGGGTGGTATTTTGACGGAATTGAGAAAAGAGCTGGATTACAAAGGAAAAAAGATCAGGATAGTAAAAGGTGATATAACAAAAGAGGAAGTCGATGCGATTGTGAACGCTGCAAACGAATACCTGAAACATGGTGGAGGAGTAGCTGGTGCAATAGTGAGAGTGGGAGGTACCATCATTCAGGAAGAAAGCGACAAGATTGTGGAAGAAAAAGGAAGAGTACCAACAGGAGAAGCGGTTGTAACCAGCGCTGGAAATCTGAAAGCGAAATATGTGATTCATGCAGTTGGACCGATATGGAAGGGTGGAAATTACGGAGAAGACGATCTTCTGTATAAAGCTGTCTACAACGCTCTTCTGAGAGCACACGAATTGAAGCTAAAATCACTCTCGATGCCTGCTATCAGCACAGGAATATTCGGATTCCCGAAAGAAAGAGCTGCTAAGATCTTTGCAAGAGTGATAAAAGATTTCATAGATCAACATCCAAACACATCACTCGAAGAGATTCGAATATGTAACATCGACGAAGAAACTACGGAAGTGTTTGAAAACAATTTTAAAATTTGAACTTCAAAAAAAAATAAAAAGGGGGCGTGCGCCCCCTTCCTGTTTTTTCAGTATTCTTCAGGAAGACTCGGTGTTTCTTTCTTCTCCTCGGGTTTTTCCACGACAAGTACTTCCGTTGTCAGAAGCATTCCTGCAATGGAAGCGGCGTTCTGAAGGGCACTTCTCGTAACTTTTGCCGGGTCTATAATTCCTCTTTCGAACATGTTGCAAAATTCTCCTTTTAGAGCGTCAAAACCGTAGGCTGGCTCGTCATTCGAAAGTATCTTTTCAATGATCACGGCTCCATCGTAACCGGCGTTTTCAGCTATTTGCTTGATTGGTGCAGAGAGTGCTCTGTAAACAATTTGAGCACCAATTTTTTCATCACCATCGAGTTCTTCTATGACCTTCTCAACCGCCTTTCTAGCTCTCAAAAGGGTTACTCCTCCACCAGGGACGATTCCTTCTTCAACGGCAGCTCTGGTAGCACTGAGAGCGTCTTCTATTCTGTGTTTCTTTTCCTTCAATTCCGTCTCGGTGGCGGCTCCCACTTTTATAACCGCTACTCCTCCTGCAAGTTTTGCCATTCTTTCCTGGAGAGTTTCCTTCTCATACTCAGAGGTCGTCTCCTCTATTTGCGCTTTGATTTGAGCGATTCTCTTCTTGATTGCTTCAGGATCTCCTTTTCCACCAACTATGATGGTTTCGTCTTTTTTAACCCTCACAAGATCTGCTCTTCCAAGATCCTCAAGGGTGAGGTCCTCGAGGTTGATTCCAAGTTCTTCGCTTGCCACTTGTCCTCCCGTGAGAATCGCTATATCCTGAAGCATAGCTTTTCTTCTTTCACCGAATCCTGGTGCTTTGACCGCACAGGACTGGAGTGTACCCTTCAACTTGTTGAGAACAAGGGTTGTCAGGGCCTCTCCTTCAACATCCTCTGCTATTACAAGCAACGGTTTCCCCGTCTGAGCAACCTTTTCAAGAATGGGTATGAGAGGCTTCACAGCACTGAGTTTTCTATCGGTTATGAGGATGAAAGGTTCTTTGAGAACAACTTCCATTTTTTCCGCATCGGTCACAAAGTAAGGTGAAATGTAACCTCTATCAAATTGCATTCCCTCGGTGAATTCAACGTAAGTGTCGAGAGTCTTAGAATCTTCTACAGTGATTACTCCATCTTCTCCCACCTTATCCATGGCTTCGGCAATGAGTTCACCTATCTCAGGACTGTTAGCGGAAATAGCGGCAACGTGAGCAATATCTTCTCTTCCAGAAAGTTTCTTGGAGAGTTTTTTAATCTCTTCAACAGCCTTTTCAACAGCTTTATCTATTCCTCTCTTGAGAAGAATAGGATTCGCTCCCGCAGCAACGTTCTTAAGTCCTTCTTTTATCATAGCTTGTGCCAAAACGGTAGCAGTTGTCGTACCATCTCCAGCAACATCGTTGGTTTTGGAAGCAACTTCTTTTACAAGCTGTGCACCGAGATTTTCAAACTTATCCTCGAGTTCGATCTCCTTGGCTATGGAGACACCATCATTGGTGATGGTAGGAGAACCCCACGATTTTTCAATAACAACATTTCTTCCCTTTGGACCGAGTGTTATCTTGACAGCATTAGCAACCTTGTCTACTCCTCTCTCAAGAGCTCTTCTTGCTTCCTCGTTGAATTTCAGAAGTTTCGGCATATCTCACACCTCCCTCACTCTTCGATTTTTGCGAGAATGTCGTTCACATCAATGATGATGTAATCCTCATCATCGATCTTTATTTCTGTACCTGCGTACTTAGAAAAGATCACTTTGTCGCCAACTTTGATGTCAAATTTTTCGTCATCTTCAATTTTTCCTATAGCAACAACTTCTGCTTTCATGGGTTTCTCCTTTGCAGAATCTGGAAGCACTATTCCTCCTTCTGTCTTCTTTTCTTCCTTAATGGGTTTGATGAGGAGCCTTTCACCGAGAGGAATCACTTTCATGTTGTATCCCTCCTTCGAAGATTTTTTAGCACTCTCGATTGTGGACTGCTAATATAAATATACAACTTTTTTTATGGGACTTCAAGCGAATTATTTTAAGAAAAATTAACATTACAATTACAGATTACAGACATCATCAAAGTTAATGCCATAACAAAACAAAAAATAAAAAGGGTGCCTCAAAGCACCCTATCTTTTCTTTCTGGTGGAGGCGGGGGGATTCGAACCCCCGTCCGAAGATGGAGGCCCCTGGGCTTCTCCGAGCGCAGCCCGTGTTTTTCATTTCGGGAAGGGTACCCCACGGGCAGGGTACCCATTCCCATAGCCTTCCTAAATTTTCCCGATCTGGGCTGGAAGGCGAAACCCAGATCGGTAGGCTGGATCTCTCACGCCCTCTTCCGAAGCCCAGCCAACTTCGGAGAGGACGGCCGCCTTACCTATTAGGCGGCAACAGCAACAGGTTCGTTGGCACTTATTCTTTGTCCCACCTTTTTTACGAGGTGGTGGGGACCTCGGCTCGCTTCCCAGGGGACTCCATCCCCGTCGAACCCATTCGCCCCCTGGTTCCATGTATATTATATCACCGCTGTTTATGACCTTCCTTACTAAAAGAAAGTTCAAAATGCTGGCGGGTTTTGCATACCGAGGTATAGTATAATCTTATGAAGGTACAACAAAACGAGTTTTCAGGAGGTGTATTCAGTGACCGCATACATCATACGAAGGCTTTTGCTTCTTCCTTTGATACTTCTTGGAGTCACGTTCATAGTATTTTCGATGATTCAATCTTTGGGTCCTGACAAGTTGCTGGCAGCTTACGTGAA